>NZ_JBWKFM010000001.1:700973-855733 GCF_056434285.1 Streptomyces sp. NPDC044063 | reverse complement strand
CCGATGCTGTCCCATTTCCACATGGGACACGAATCCCACGCTGCAGAGTCCAAGCCGCAGCGGCTCCACGCCGACAAGGCCTACGACATCCCGCACCTGCGGAAATGGCTGTGGGGCAAGCACATCGGCGTCCGCATCGCCCGCAAGGCATCGACTCCAGCGAACGTCTCGGCCGCCGCAGATGGGTGATCGAGCGCACCATCTCCTGGCTGACCGGCTACCGCCGCCTCGCTCGCGGATCGGCCAGGCGAATCCCGCCATCGAGTACACCCGGCGGTGCGATAGGGCGCGTGGTGGTGCCGGACGGCATCCCAAGTCCGCTTCGCCGGTCCGGCAGCGCTACCAGGATCGGGGCTGCGCGCCCACCGCTCGGAGGTGCCGGGGCCTCGCGGATCGGACACGGTCCCGGCGCACTCCAAACCGTCGATGTTGCACAGGAGTTCGGCTGCCCTCATCGGTCAGGGACCTCCCGGTCTCCTGGAGCCGCAGCCCCGCCCGCAGCCCCAGCCGCGGCCGGTCACTCGAAAGCGGTGGCGAGTTCCTTCCAGAAGGCGCGCCAGTGGTCCTCCCCGAAGGTGCGCAGCGCGATGTCGCGGTTCTCGGCGAGTTTCCGCCGCACGACGGGGTCGCCGCTGCGCACGGCCGCCAGCATGTCGAGGAGTTCGCGGGCCGCCCGCTCGAGTTCTGTGTCGGACGAGCCGACCATCACCGCCGCGTATCCCGGGTAGACGGACGCGAAGATCTTGAACGGGCTCACCGCACACGGCAGTCCCGCCACGGCGGCGAACGCCGGCGGCATGCTCGCGGCCTCGACGCCGGGCACGTCGGGCGTGTAGACGACTCCGCCCCACCGTTTCCGGGCGATGTGCAGCAGGTCGATCTCGTCCAGGTGTATCCCCGACGCGTCGCGGTAGGTACTGAGCGGCACGCCGTCGGCCCAGACCACCAGGCCGTCGAGCCCGAGGCCGTCCGCGAGGTCGAGCATCTCCCGCGCGTGCTCCCGTTCCTCGGCGAGGCTGCCGTACACGACCAGTACCGGCAGGGGTTCTCCGCGTCTTTGCGCCTCCGCCACGGTCGCGGCGTGCAGGCGCAGGGTCTGCGCGACGCCCTTCTCGGGGACGACGCGCTTCGGGACCACCAGCACCGGCTGGTCGTCCTTGACCCCGTGGTCCGCCAGGAACTCGAGCTGGTTCGCTTCCAGTTCCCCGTCCGGTACCGACAGGGGCACCATGGGCGGCAGAAGGATCGGCTCCGCGTCGGTCGGGTAGCCGGCCGCCTCGGTGACCTGGGTGGGTGTCAGCGTCGCCCAGGAGGTGTAGCCGTTCGCTCGGGGCAGGGGGGTCAGCTCGTTCGGGAAGGCCGGGTAGACGCGTTTGCCGTCGGCGGTCCGCGCGTAGTTCGCGAGCAGGTCGTGGTCCCACCACAAGACCCGTCCGGGGCGCTGCCCGTCCGCGAACATCTCGTCCAGCACTCGCAGCAGCGCCAGCGTCACCGGTACCGCGTCCGTGAGCGTCATGTTCATCGTGATCACCACGTCGACGTCCGCCAGCATGACGCGGAAGTGCTCCTCGTACGGAGCCGCAAGCCGGTCGATCTCCTCCCGCAGCAACGTGCGTTCCTGGGCGTCGAGTTCTTCGAGCGCGGCCACCTGATCACGCACAGCCAGCAGAGCCCGCCCCCACTCGTCGGGATCGCCCGGCAACTCCATGCACGCGGGGATCATCCAGTCCGGGTACGGCTCACCTCGGCCGTCCGGGGTGAAGCCCTTGTCGAACCGCCACGAGTAGCCGAGGTCCGTGATCACCGGCAGTTCGGCCACGCCTGACCGCACGCCGAGATCGAGCGCGTACCGCAGACTGGTCAGCAGCCCGGACACGGGCAGCCCGTCGCCGCATACAACCCCTATGCGCATCCTTCGTTCCTCTCGGTGTCGCCTTCGGAGGTCTTCACGAGGTGTAGATGTTCACGAGGCACAGATGCCGTCCGTGCGGGCCGCCGCGCCCGGCCGGGCCACTCATCGCATGGGAGGCGGTCCTACGCGCCTGCGCGACGCAACCGCTCCTCGATCCCGTCGGCGAGTCGTGCGACGACGGGGGCGCCGTCGGAACGCAGCGTCGCCTTCTTGGCGTTGAAGCAGTGCACCCAGGCGCCGGCGGCCCACGCGGCTTCGCGGTCGGCAGCGGTCCAGGGCAGCTTTCTGGCCGCCTGGTAGGCGTCGAGGAACTGAGCGGTGTGGGCGATCGTCGCCTCGCCAGGACGCCCTCCCATAACGGCGTGCACCGCGGCGGCCGCACCGGCGACCACGATTTCCGGCAGCGCCACGATGCTGTCCCAGTCGTGCACGGCGTGCAGCGCGCCGTTCTTCCACGTCACGTTCTGCGCCTCCCAGTCGCAGTGGCCGATGACGGGCACGCCGAGGTCATGTTCGCTGAGCCGTTTGCGGACCCGCGTCGCCGCGTCGTCCAGCCAGTCCGGTCCCGGATGCCGGTTGAGGTCCTCCGGCTGGTCGTCGGGGAGGGGCCAGACACCGTCCTGGTCGTGGTTCCACCCCACCCACGGTGGAGCCGGGTCGAGGGTGCCGACCTCATCCACCGCGGGCGCGAGCGACACGAACCGGGCCAGTTCGGCGGCCGACTCGGCCGAGGAGCGGGGCGCGACGTCGAGCGCGGTGCCGTCGTCCAACAATGACTCCATCGTCACGATCCGGCCGTCGAGCCGGACCGGTTCGCCCAGCGGCTCCGCGCACGGCAGCCCTGCCTGCCACATGAGCCGGTGGGTGCGGCTGCAGCCGGCCAACCGGTCGGCGAATGGGCGGATCTTGACCACCACCCGACGCCGGTCGGCCAGTTCCACGCCGAGGACCGTGGACAGATGGGTCCAGCGCCACAACTCGGTGTCGGGAGGGCTGCCGAGGCGGCTCTCCACCAGCGCGGCGAGGACGGTTGCGTCGAGTGTGGTCGTCTCGTCGGACATCGCATCGGCCCCTGTTCGTCCACTGGTTCATCGCCGAGATGACGGGGAGTTGTGGCGGTCGCACGGAAGGTAACATCCCTCGGCGCTCCGTCGTCACTCCGCCGTCGGCGGCCGTCATGAGAGAGCAAGGGCCCGGCTCCCGGCCTGGCGACGGCCGTTGGACCGCTCCAGGTCGAAGGTGAGGGTGAGTTTGCGCAGCCAGCGGTCGGTGCCGTCGTAACGGGGCGTGAACGGCTCACGGCCGTGCACCGCCTGGTAGTTGTCGATGAGGACCAGGTCGCCGGGCCTCAGCCGGACCGGCACCAGGGCTCCCTCCAGCCGGCGGCAGAGCCGGGAGAAGGCGCGCGCGGCCTCGTCGTCCTCCGGCGCGGTGGTGGTGTACGCCGGGTCGACCCGCAGATACGGCCGCGGGCCGCCGAAGAGCACGGGACGCCACACGGGAGACGGATCGACGGGGCCGCCGTCCTTGAGGTGTTCGGGGTCGGGGCGGATGGCGAACCGAGGCCGGCGGAGCAGTTCGTGGTCCGCCGCACCGATGTCGAGGAGCCCGTCTGCGGTGGCGACGGTCGTCGCGGTGAGATCCTCGTTGCGCAGGCAGAGGAGGGCCAGGACGTCGCAGCGGGCGTCGTCGAATGCGTCCTCGACGTGGAAGTCTAGGTCGTCGACGCTGCCGTGGCCGGTCTGGGCGTGTTCCTGGCCCTGGATCGGCAGTACGTCGTTGAACAGCCTGCCTTCCTGCAACGTCTGCCAGCAGACCGGATCACCGATGTGCGTGGACACCATCGCCAGCCAGAGGTCGTGGGCGGCCGTGGCGGCCTGTCCGCGCGGCTTCCAGTGCGACGGCGTCGGGCCGACGTTTTCGTCCAGGCGGGGCCGCCGGACCACGGTGACCGCGCTGCCCGACCGGGAACGGACGCCGGCCAGCACGTCCGTCAGCCGTACGGGGAGGAGGTCGCGGTGTTCGGCGAGCCTCGCCAGCAGGCCGAGTTCGTCCATCGTGCCGTACTCGCGCGCGAGTCGGCGGATGACCTCGTCCGCAGGACGCGTCTCCTGTGCGGTGAGCACGATCTCCTGGATGCCGGACACGGGGGCGGACCTGCGCATGTGTGTACCCTCCTGCGGTCTTGATGGGTCCGGCGAAGGCGGCGGTGCCGCACGGTCGGGCTATCCGGTGCCTTCTGCCATCTCCGTCAGCAACTTGGCCCACGGGCCAGTCGGGAACCGGCGGTCGACGATCTCCCGGTTGCGCCGCAACAGCCCGGTCATGTGCGGGTCCCCGGCGCGGTTCGCCTGCATCGCCGCCACCAGTTCGATACCCGTCCGGCCTGTCGCGGCGGGGCGGGGTTCCACGGGGACGACGAAGAAGTCGTTGCCGTACGTCGGTGTGAAAGCGGCGTAGCTCGTGCTCGCGCAAGGAACTCCGGCGACGGCGGCCAGCGCCGGCCCCAGGCCGACGGTTCGACGTCTTCGGTGTTCGGGGTGAAGACGACGCCACCGCCGCTCGCCGCGGCTGTCCGAAGGAGGTCGATCTCGTCCAACCGCCAGGAGCCGGTGCCGTCCTGGACGCTGCCCAACGGGACGCCGTCGAGGAACCGCACATCGGGCAGGAGGTCGAGGCGCCGTGCGGTGCTCAGCACCTCTTCGGCGTAGGCCGGATCCTCCACCAGACTGCCGAAGACGAGCAGGTACGGGGCGGGAAGTCCGCGATCGGCGCTGGCCGTCCGGGCCTCCGCCAGGACTTCGAGGGCGAGTTCCACCCCCTTGACCCGGTAGACCCGTACCGGGTTGAGCAGGATCGGTCTTCGGGGGTCGAGACCGAGGCCGTCGAGGAACTGCGCGTGGCGGGGCTCCAGCGGCCCGGTGGGCACGCGGGGCAGGATGTTGGGCACCACCCTCGGCCGCTCCGGTACCGGGTAACCCGCCGCCTCCTCCGCAAGGGCTTCGGACACCACCGCCCACCGCACCCCCGGTCCCACCTCGGGCAGCGGGGTGAACTCGTTGGGGCGGTCGGGATACCTGCGCACCCGTTCGGCATAGTCCGCGCAACTGCCGAAGAGGTCGTGGTCCCAGAAGAGCACGCCGCCGGAACGGTTCTCGTGACGGCGCTCGCGCGCCGCGGCGAGCAGCGCCTTGGTGACGGGCACGGCGTCCGAGAGGGTCATGTTGACCGCGACAGTCCAGTCGATCCGGTTGCGGCGCATCCACTCCGAGAAGTACGCGCGGTAGCGCTCGGTCCGTCGGTCGATGCGCTGGTGCAGGCGGCCACGTTCGGCAGGCGCCAGAGCCGCCCCCTCCGCGACCGAGGTGCGTAGGAAGTTCCACTCGGCCGCCGCCTGTTCGGGATCCCCGAATTCGGGAGGGTCAGGCCGGGCCGGCTGCCACCAGGCGGACCTCTCCTGCTCGGCCGGCCCGTGCGGGAAATAGGCGAGCTTGTCGGGTCGCCATGAGTAACCCAGATCGGCGGATACGGGCAGCTGCAGCAGTTCGAGGTCGGCGCCCAGGCCGACCACGTTGCGGAAGATGGTCAGCAGGCCGCTGGCGGGCACGCCGTCCCCGCAGACCAGTCCCAGGCGCACCCCGGTGTCACCGGCCCAGCTGGGTGTTGATGATGGCCTCCACCAACGTGGCTCCTGCTTCGGTGAGGGCGATGCTGCCGGCCGTGCGGTCGACGCTCACCAGCCCGCGGTCGCTGAGCGAGTCGAACGTCGCGCCCCATCTGCCGGACAGCAGGGAGCTGTCGGGAAAACGGGAACGGTGCACTTCTTCGAGCAGGGGCTGACAGGTGGACAGCGCCATCTGCACCGCTCGCACCTCGCGGTGCGCCACGCTCACAGTTGTGACGTTCTCCAGCGGGATCTCGCCCTTCTCGACCAGGCTGAGGTACTTCGCCGGAGCGGCCACCGCGTTCGCCTCCGCGTCCCCGCACCAGCTGTAGGTGCCCAGGCCGATCCCCACCTGGGGGACCTGCTTGTCCTGGTCCAGGTTCAACGAGCGCCACACCTCCGGTCCCATCTCCCGCTGGGGGAAGTAGGTGGTGGGGTGCTCGTAGTAGCCGGCGGCGGCGAGTCGGTCGACGGCGCCCTCCCGCATCTGCAGTTGCTGCCCCAGTGATGGCCAGGCGAAGCCGCGTTCGGCCAGTTGCTCACGTACGCGCGGGTCCTCCCACGGAGCCGGCGAGACATGTCCGATGGCCGATTCCACGTCATGGAACGACTGCAGGTGGAGCTTGATCGCGACGATGGTGCTGAAATCGGCCTCGATCAGGCCGTCGATGTCCGCGAGGAAGCCGGGGACCGTCTGTCCGGGCAGGCCGTATACGAGATCGCCGTCGACCCTGGTGAACCCCAGCCGTCGAGCCGCCGCGCGAACGTCCAGCGTCTGCTGACCGGTGTGGCGGCGGTTGGCGACCTGCAGCAGCCGGTCGTCCAGGGACTGGACGCCGTAGGTGAGCGCGGTGAACTCCGCGTCGCGAAGCGTCTTCAGGATCTCCTCGGTGAGGGAGTCCGGACTGCCCTCCGCCCGCATCGAGGTCCGCTCGTCGAAGACGAACGTCTCCTGGTAGAAGCTCATCAGGCGCTCGATCTCGTGCGGCGGCAGGACGCTCGGCGTGCCGCCGAACAGGCAGAACTCGCCGACCGGAGTAGTACGCAGGGCCGGGACGGCCTCCACCCAGGACTGGGCTTCCCCGATGTTCGCGTCCACCCAGCGGCGTGCGGTCGCGTTGGCCGTCTCGGTCCGGTTGCTCGTCACGAGAATCGGAAATTGACAGAAGTGGCAGCGGTAACGGCAGAGCGGAATATCCGCCCACAGGTGAAAGGAAGGCGCCTCACGTAACTGGCGGTCCAGATCGCGGAAGAACTGTTCCGGCCTGCTTTCCTCGTCCCCGGTGAAGACGTGCGTGAAGGCTTCGGCTTGTACGTATCCGAGGAGTTCGTAGTTGCGCTCGTCGGAGAGCAACGAGGAAACCCTGGGTACCGGGTATTCCGGGTCGATCTCGAAGAGACTGCGGAGCGCCTGTCGACGGTCGTATAACGGTGCCGTGCTGATCCCCATGCGACACTCCGTATCGGGTACGTCGATGATCGTCTCTGGTCGGGATAGCGCCTGAACAGGCTAAGCACGTCCCCTTCCATGGTCAATACGGCCCGTGACCGTTCCGCAACATGGCGTGATTCATGCGGTAGGGGCGGACGGCCCCGAGGTCCACTTCCCGTGGTCCGGCCTGTCGGCGGATAATCCGGGTGGTCACACGTCCGGGTGCGGCTCACGCTGTGTGAGTGTCATTGGGCGAACGAATGACGGACGACGCGATTGGCTACGATCGATGATCGAAAAGTGCGGTTCAATGCCTGCCATGGTATGGCCACCTCGACTCGTCATGACAAATTCGACCGCCGCCGCTCTGGCCGACTTCAGTTCCACATGGCCGGCGAAAGAGCTGATGAACGAGCGGGCTCAGCAGGAGGCTCTGCGCCGCGCCCGTGAAGCGATTCCCGAATTGGACCGGCTGCTGGACGACGCCGTCACCGCTGTCCGCGCATCACTGGCCGTAGTCGTGGAAGGCTTCCCGAGCGACGCCGAGGCGCTGGTCATCGCCGCCGCCGCTCTGGGCGAGGTCGATCCGAGCCACAACGGACCCAACCCGGACGCGCTGGTGCACCACGTGGTCGACAGCCAGGCCCGCCCCTACCGGGATCCGGACCCCTTCCACACCGACTCCCCCTTGCTGCCGCGGCCGCACGCCTACCTCGGACTGCTGTGCGTCCGCCCGAGCCCCGCGGGTGACGGGCTGACCGTTCTGGCCGGCGCGGCGGACATCGCCGCCGAGATCGCCGACGGCGACCACCTGCGGGCGCTCCAGGATCCCAGCTATCCGTTCGCCGTTCCGCCGGGGCCCGGGAGCGACGAGCCGTCGGTCACGAAACACCCGATCCTCACGACGGACGGCTCGGGCACCACCGTGCGCTACTGCCCAGTGCGGGTTCCCGCAGGGCTGAAGATGCCCGGGCACGCCGTGGACGAGGAACACCTCGGCGCGCTCCAGGCGTTCGAACACGCGCTGGAGGCACCGCACCTGTCCACGGTCTTCCCGCTGCGGGCGGGCGAGCTCCTGTTCCTGGACAACAGGCGCCTGCTGCACGGTCGCACCGACGTGGGGCCCGACGGCATCGGCCGTCACCTCATGCGCGTCAAGGTGCAGGACCTCGGGGGACAGCGGTAAAGCGGGCCGGGATGTGGCAGAGAGAGCGGCCGTGCCGCGCGGGCAGGTGTGCCAGCCCTCCGACCTCCGGGAGCCATCAGTGACCATGAGCATCGGCATCGTCGGTGCGGGGCAGTTCGCCCGCGCCTTCATCCCTCTCTTCCAGGCCCACCCCGGCGTCCACGACGTCCGCCTCACCGAGGCCGTGCCCGAGCGGCTCACGCGCGAGTCCGCCCGGCACGCCGTCACCACCACCTACCCGTCTTACGAGGACATGCTCGCCTCCGACGTGGACGCCGTCGCGATCTTCACCCAGCGCTGGACCCACGGCCCCCTCGTCGTCCAGGGCCTGGAGGCCGGAAAGCACGTCTACTCCTGCGTGCCGATGGCCGTCTCCGAGGAAGAGATCGAGGCGATCATCGAGGCCGTGCGCCGCACCCGGCTCACCTACATGATGGGTGAGACCAGTTACTACAACCCCGCCGTCGTGTACTGCCGGGAACGGCACGCGGAGGGCGCCTTCGGCGACATCTTCTACGCCGAGGGCGACTACGTGCACGACATGGATCTCGGCTTCTACGACGCGTACCGCTACAGCGGTGGAGCCCGCTGGAAGGAGAGCGCGAGCTTCCCGCCCATGTACTACCCGACCCACGCCCTGGGCGGCGTCCTTGCGGTCACGGGCTCGCACGTCACGTCCGTGTCCTGCCTAGGCGTTTCCGACACCAGGGGCGACGGGGTGTTCGACCGGGAGATCAGCCGCTGGGACAACGACATCTCCAACGCCACCGCGCTCTTCCGCACGGCGGACGGCGGCGTCGTCCGCACCAACGAGATGCGGCGGGTGGGCTATCCGTCCCTGCTGCGCGAGTCCCGTTACCGCTTCTTCGGTTCGGAGGCCAGCTTCGAGCAACTGGCCACCACCACGCTGTGGCAGGACCGTGAGAAGGCGGAGGACATCGAGCAGTTGATGCGCGTGGTGCCGACCGCCCGTCTCGACGACGCAGCGCTCGCCTGTGTCGACCCCTCCCTGCGTGAGGCGTTCGTCAGCAGGTTCGCGCCCGTCCACGACACCGGCCGGCTGCCCGCCGAGTTCACCGGGCTCCCCAACGGGCATCAGGGTGCCCGCCAGTTCCTCGCGGACGACTTCGTCACGGCATGCCTGACCGGGGTGACGCCCCCGGTCGACGCCTGGACGGCGGCACGCTACACCCTGCCGGGCCTGGTCGCCCACCGATCCGCTCTGGCGGACGGCGCGCAGTTGGAGGTCCGGGACTTCGGGGACGCACCGGCCTGATCCGGCACCGGCCACTCCCCACGACCCGGCCCGACCGCCCTTCGGCGGCCGGGCCGGTAAACCGACTACACCCGGGTTCAGCCGCCACTGCTGGCAGGCGTTGTGCAGCCAGGTCCCCTGACGGACGTCCGCCCCGCCCGGGGTGGAGCAGTTCTCCACGTCGGCGGCCTTGCCGGTGGCCTGGTTGACCACCCGGACGTAACCGCTGTCGGTGGCGAGGAAGCGGAACCGCTGACACCGCGCCCGGAAGAGTGACGACATCCCGGGGCACGGTGTATAGAGGTGGACCGATCAACAAGGTCTTACGAGTCATCTCATTTGTCGAGTCGGCGGTTGCAGATGAGGGTGCAGGCGAGGCTGGTGAAGGCGAGGAAGTGTTCGGCCTTGCGTTCGTAGCGACGGTGGAGTCGGCGGCAGCCGGCAAGCCAGGCCACGGTCCGTTCGATGGTCCAGCGGTGTCGACCGAGTCGCTGTGAGGTGTCCACGCCCTTGCGGGCGATGCGATGCTGGATGCCTCGCTGTGACAGCCATTGCCGCAGGTGGCGGTAGTCGTATCCCTTGTCGGCGTGGAGCTTGGCGGGCCTTCGGCGGCGAGGGCCGCGACGGGACCGAATGGGTGGTATGCCCTTCACGAGCGGGATCAGGGCCTGGCTGTCGTGGACGTTGGCGCCGGAGACTCCGACGGACAGGGGCAGACCGGTCCGTTCGGTGATCAGGTGGATTTTCGAGCCGTACTTGCCCCGGTCGACAGGATTCGGACCCGTCAGGTCCCCCTTTTGAGGGCTCGCATGTTGACCGAGTCGATTGCGCACCTCGACCAATCCAGGTCGCCTCGAGAGCCGAGTTCGTCGAGGACCAGGCGGTGGAGCTTGGCCCACACCCGGGCCTTGGTCCATTCGGTGAACCGGCGGTGTGCTGTCGCGCCGGACGGGCCGAACGAGGCGGCGGGCAACTGCTGCCACGTGCAGCCCGAGGTCGCGACGAACACGATCGCGGCCAGCACCTCACGGTCGCCGTGGCGACGCCGGCCGCCACCCTGCGGCCGTGACGGCGCCTCGGGCACCACCCGCTGGAACAGTTCCCACAGCTCATCTGGCACCAACCGCTCAACGATCCCCGCCACGGCAGCAGCCTACTCAACCAAATGAGATGCCTTGTAAAGCGGGATCGCCGCCTTCGCCTGCACCACCGCCTCCGTGATCGCGCTGCGCAGCCTGAGCCTGCGCCCGGCCGTCCATGTCCATGCCCAGAGGCCCGAAATCCGCAACGAAACCCGCCCCGAGATCCCCGCCCCCGTTTCCGTCGGCCCGGCCGCCGATGACGACGCCCCCCCACAGCGGCAGACTTACGCACTCGCAGCCGAATCCAGCATCCTTGGCCACGACGGCTTCGTCATGCGGACGATGTCCCAACAGGGCATGAAGATCCACCGTGCCGAGCACTGCCTGGCCCTGGCCGAGACCGGCCTGGACCGCGTCAAAGGCCACGTCGATCCCGCGACCGAGGCCCTCTTCACATCGCTCGGACCCACGCGCTGGCCAAGTCCGGCCAGCCACAGCAGGCCGTGCACGCAGTCGAGCGCGCTCGCGCCCCTCTCGACGCGGCCAAGGGCGACCCGACACCCTTCTGGGCCCGCGACTGGGGGCCAATTGAAGCTACCGTCCGCTCCCGCACCGCCAAGTCTTCGCCACCCTTGGCGACCCTCGCAACGCCGCCCAGCGGTACGCCATGGCCTCCACCAGCCGCCCGCCCGGCACCTACGCCCGCATCATCGCCCTCGACCTCGTCGCCCAGGCAGGGCTACAACCAGGCCAAGGCGCCATCGAACAGGCATGCGTCACCTGGGGCCGGGCGATGGACCACATGGATGGGGTCGCCTCTGTCCGCACCCGCAAGGCGTCAAGAACATGCGCCGCGACCTGACGCGCTTCTGGGCTCGTGGGCTTCGATGTGGGGCAGAGTTGGCCGCTCGGGCGGTCCAACTCGTCGGTTCGTTCCTCATGTGATCAGCGGTAGCCCGTCAGCCCGTCGGTCAGCTCTTCCTCGTCATCGTCGCGCTGGGCGTAGAGGGCCTGCTGCAGAGCGAAGGAGCCGCGGATCGCGGCGATCCGGTCGGTCAAGCCATCATCCTGGGCCCCGCTGTGGAGGGCGAGCACCCGGCCGAGCACTTCGTCGCCGTAGCTGGCGCCGATCGCGGCGAGGTCCTCGGCCTGGTCGCCGAGGGTGACCTCATCCCAGTCGATCACTCCGCTGAGCCGTGGCATCCCATCGGCGGTCACCCAGAGCACGTTCTCCCCGCCGAGGTCGCCATGGACCACAGCGGAAGTGAGGTGGGGCAAGCCGTCGAGCGCGACGAGCTCCCGCTCGGCCCGCGCACGGCCGGCATCGTTCATGAGCGGGAACAGCTCAGCCCGGACGCTGGTGGCGAACTCCCGCCAATGCCCTTCGGGGGTGTGCGGGAGTACCGCGCGTGCCTTGTCGTCACCGCCGGCCGCGGCCAGCCCGGACAGCAGGGCGGCGTACTGAGCGGTGACCGCCACCGCCACTTCAGGGCTCCTGAGAACCTCCGGCTCCAGGGTTTCGCCAGGGACACGAGTGAGCACCAGGTACGCCGGCCCGTCCGGGTCGGCCGCGGCGCTCAGCTCCAGAGGCTCGGGGATGCGGAAGCCCAGTCCGAGCCCAGCGAGAGCACGCAGGCGCTCCGCCCGGCCGAGGAGTCGATGAGCAGCGGCGACGGTACGGGGGAAACACACGACGTGCTCCGCCCCGACGACTACGTGGTGGAACTGGCCCTGGTGAACGGTAAGGTCATCCGGCTTGTCGTCGGGCAGCAGCCTGCTCAGCAGAGCGCGGTGCGTCCATAGGGTCTCCATGGATATGAACTCTCCTTGGTCAAAGGGGCTGCCGTGTTTACGGTGCCCTATGCCCCCGGCGTAACAGCGAGCTCGTAGTCCGGTCCGATACGGCCCGGCCTGCGGTGGAGGGCAGAGATCACCAACGGCATCCCGAAAGTGAGCCAGCACCAACGATTTACAGTCCCGGCCCTTGTGGCGGCGGCGATCGATGCGAGGATGCGGGAGGTCGAACTGCCCGAGGAGCCACCGGCCATGACGGCCTTCCTCCCTTCGGACGTCGACCACGCGAGCGAGGTCCCCCGGCTCGTCGGGGGCCGCGCCTACTCGGCCCTGGTGAAACAGAGGCAGGGCAGCGGGCAGTGAGCCACGGGACACGTGAGGAGAAGCACGTCATGAAGAACCGCAGACTCGGTGGCAGCGGTGCGACCGTTTCGGCTATCGGTCTCGGGTGCATGGGCATGTCCATCGCCTACGGCCCCGCCGATCCGGCGGAGACACAGCGCACCCTCGACCGCGCCGCGGAGCTGGGCATCACCTTCCTCGACACGGCCGACGCCTACGGGCAAGGGGCCAACGAGGAGCTTCTGGGAGGCTGGCTGCGCGGGCGGACGCGCGAGAGCTTCTTCCTCGCCACGAAGTTCGGGCTGCGGCACGACCCGGTCAGCGGACGGGTGGACCGGGTCGACAACTCGCCGCAGCACGTGAGGCGAGCCTGCGACGCCTCGCTCCAGAGGCTGGGCGTCGACCACATCGACCTGTACTACGTCCACCGCCGCTCTCCCGAGGTCCCGGTCGAGGAGACCGTGGGCGCCATGGCGGAGCTCGTCTCCGCCGGCAAGGTGCGCTTCCTCGGCCTGTCGGAAGTGAGCCCCGGGACTCTGCGCGACGCCCACGCCGTGCACCCGGTCAGCGCCGTGCAGATGGAGTACTCCCTCGCTACCCGGGACGTGGTCGAGGGGGAGATGCTCGCGACCTGCCGGGAGCTCGGCACGGCCGTGGTGGCGTACTCCCCGCTGGGCCGCGGCATGCTCGCCGGCGCCGTCTCCTCGCGCGACGAGCTGTCCGAAGGGGACAACCGGCTGCGCTGGCCCCGGTTCTCCGCCGAGAACATCGACCGCAACCTCGCGCTCGTACGGGCCCTCGAAGCCGTCGCGGGAGAGATCGGGTGCACCCCCGCGCAGGCCGCCCTCGGCTGGCTGCTCGCCCAGGGCGACGACATCATCCCGATCCCCGGTACCAAGCGCTCCGCCCGCCTGGAGGAGAACGCCGCGGCCGTGGACCTGGTCATGACGCCCGAGCAGCTGGCGCGGATCAGCGACGCCGTCCCTGCCGAGGCGGTGGCCGGCGGACGCTACCCGGAGCAGGCGCTGAGCCGGCTGGGGCACTGAACCGATTGGGGGTGCCGGGCCGGCCGGGGCACCGGGCGTCAGAACGCCCCGATCGACCAGAAGACCCCCACCTCGTCGCCGGACACGGCGATCAGGCCGAGGTCGTAGTACAGGTCGATGCCATCGAGGTACGCGGAGGTCAGGAAGGTGTGGGAGCGCGTGCCCTGCAGGCCCGCCGCCACGAAGTCCGGGGCGGGGTCCGAAGCGGCGGCCGTCGCGTTGGTCCAGTACTGCGCGGCGGGGCCGTACCTGCCGAGCAGGATCCGGGCGTCCGCCAGCACGGCTTCCCGGTCCGGGCGAGTACGGACGGGGGCGGGTTCCGCCTGCCACTCCTCGCTCATGACGGCGAGCGCGGCGACCGCCGCCTCGGCTTCCAGGCGGTACAGGAGGCCGGGCATCTTTTCCGCAGCCGGGGGGTCGAAGGGGTAGGCGGGGACCCCGTATCGCGTGGTGTTGGTGCGGTCCACGTCCAGCCGTCCCCAGCCGCGGGGGTCGGGGACCTCCCGGTGCAGCACGGCGAGGACGTCGTGCGTCCAGTCCTCGTGCCGGCGGGGGCCGGTGGCCGCGAAGACGTAGGGGTCGTCGAGCAGCCACAGTGCCGCCGCGTCCCAGTCCTGGTGCGTCAACGTCAGCATGACCGCGCTCCGGCGCCGGTGAAACGCACTGCCTGGGTGAAGCCCGACGGCCTCTCCCCCTTGTCGGGACACCTCGAGGCCGAGCCGTTGGGGCATTCAGCGGTGATGGTGATGAGCACTGACGCGATCCTCGATTTCACGGCGGTCACTCTACCGAGGCACAGAACAGCGCCCTTGCTGTGACGCCGGTGCGACGTGCCTGGATGGACGTCCGACGATGCGACGAGAGGAGCCGGATCGTAACGCCGGAGCACCGACACCCGCTCGTGCCCGCTCGTGCCCGGTGCCACGGCGGCGAGCAGCTGCTCCATGCGCCCCCACTCCGCCTACTCCGCCCGGCCTCGGACGTCGCCGTCCAGGTCCTCGTGCCGGGGGTCCTACCGATGGTTGCTACTCTGCCTGGAGCCCGGCTTGGAGGGGATGGACCTCGTTGTCACCGGCAGGACGGCGGCTGATGTCCAACGTGCAGTCGAAACCATTTCCGGTCCCTGGCCGTCCGCATGCCTTCCGGCAACAGCCGCTGGTTGACGACCGGGCGACAGCACCGTCGCCGTGCGCGACTACACCACCGTCACCCCGAAACCGCCGGCCACCAGGTGCGGCTTCGTCAGCCCATCCCGTACGCATACGCAGTGGCCGACGCGCGGTCTGTCCGGCAGGCAGGCCGGCCGGAGTTTCACTGATCCCTGATCGGACAGGCATCTCCGATCAGGGACATGGCCACCTCACGGCGACGATGGCCGCGCCGGAGCGTTCGTCTGGTTGATGTCGCCGATCGTCCGCCACAGGCGCAGCGCCCGCCCTCGGTGCTGGTTCGCCAGGTGGTGAACGCCGGCGGCGGCGTCGAGGTCGCCGATCAGTTGCCAGCAGGTGGCCTCGTCCTGGCGGTCGCCGTGCCGGTGGAACAGGCCCGCCGCGCGCTCCAACGCCGGGCTCGCCCGGTCCCGGTCGTGTTGGCCGGCGTACACGCGGCCGACTTCCAACAGCGTGTACGCGACGCACCGCTCGTCGGCCAGTTCCTCGAAGGTGGCCAACGCCTGCCCCAGGCAGCGCAGCGCCTCGTCCGGATCACCGCGCCGATCGTGCAGCCGGCTGAACCGCCGCAGCACCACGGCCACGCGATGGTCGTCGCGCAGCGTCCTGGCCCGGCTCAAGGCCCCGTCGAACCAGAACTCCGCCTCGTCGAGTCTGCCCTGCATGAGTTTCATCACGGCCATGGAGCAGGACAGCTGCGCTTCTATGTGCCGGTCGCCCTCACCGGCCGCGATGGCCAGCGCGTGTTCGACGCGTTCGAGGGCTTCGTCGTCACGGCCCTGCACGCGGCTGACCGTACCCAGCATGGCTACCGACAGCGCCTCGCCGCGTTTGTCGCCACTGTCCCGACACAGCCCGAGGGAGGTCTCCAGGGCCTGGGCGGCGCGATCGAATTCGTCCTGGTAGATGTGCAGCTGGCCAAGGCCGCGCAGCAGCACCGATGCGCCGCGCATGTTGCCTGCGGCCTCGGCCGCGTCCAACGCGAGGCGGTGCCCGTGCTGCCAGTCCTGATAGAGACACCGGTGGTCGTAGTAGGTTGCTGCGCCGGCCGCCAGCTCCCAGGCCATTTCGTCCAGGCCCCAGTCCACGGCCAGTTTCACCGCGCCGAGCAGGTTGTCGCGTTCCGCGTCGAACCAGCCGACCGGGTCGGTCATCAGCCGGTCCACGACCGCATCAGGCAGCGAGCGGCGCGGTGCCGTACCGGGCGGGGTTGCCAGCAGCCCCGCCGCCGGCAGCCGATCGGTGCCGCGCCCGATCAGGTCGAGCCAGACGGACAGCACCCGGACGATCACCTCTCGCTTCTCCTCCGTGGGCAGCGGGGCGGCGCTCTCCACGGCACAGGTCCTGATCAGGTCGTGCAGCCGGTAACGCGGCTCGCCGAGGGCGTCGGTGGCGGTCAGCCGCACCAGGCTGGCGTCGACGAGGGTGTCCAGCACCTCTTCGGCGTCCGAGCGGTCCAGCAGCGGGCCGACCACCCAGCCGGGCAGGGTGTAGGCTCCGAGCAGACCCAGCAGGCTCAGCGCGCGCACCGCGTCGGCCGGCAGCAGCCGTAAGCTCAGTTCGACGCTGGCTCGCACGCTGAGGTCCCCGAGCCTCAGCTCGGCCAGCCTCCGGGACTCGTCCTCGATGCGCTCCCGCAGCACCCGCAGCGACCAAGCCGGACGGCCCGTGAGCTTGCCGCTGGCGATCCGGATCGCCAGCGGCAGATTGCCGCAGCAGTCGAGGATCGCGTCGGCCTCCTCCGGTTCCCGCTCGACCCGCGACCGCCCGACGATTCCGGTGAACAACTCCCGCGCCTCTGCCGGGCTCAGCACGTCCAGGTCGATGTGCAGAGCGCCGGGAAGCTGCGTCAGCAGAGTGCGGCTGGTGATCAACACGGCACAGCCGTCGGCAGCGGGCAGCAAGGGCAGTACCTGATCGGCTTGACCGGCATCGTCCAGCACCACCAGCATGCGACGGTCCACCAGCAACGACCGGTAGAGCGCAGCCCGCTCGGCCAGGCCCTTGGGGATCGCGCTGCCGGCGATCGAGAGCGCGCGCAGTGCCTCGGCAAGCATCATTCCCGGGTCCCGCGGCTCATCGGACGTCGCCGCGAGGTTGAGGTAGAGCTGGCCATCGGGGAAGGCACCGCTCGCCAGCCGCGCGGCGTGCGTCACCAGGCAGGACTTGCCGACACCGGGTCCGCCCACGATGACGGCCACTCGGGCCCGGTTCGGCGCCGACCCGTCGAGCAGTCCGGCGATCTCGGCCAGCGCCTCGGCCCGGCCCACGAAGTCCGGTACGTCAAGAGGTAGTTGACGGACAGGCATCGCCATGGCCGGCCCGGCGGCCGCCGCGTCGGGGCTCTGCGATGGTATGCCCAAGGGCCTGCCGGCCGGGACCGGGGTCGTCAAGGCAGGATCCGCGGTGAGGATGCGTTGGTGCAGCGCCTGGAGCGGCGGGGTGGGGTCGACGCCGAGTTCGTCGGCCAGTGTCCGGCGGAGCCGCTCGTACACGTGCAGCGCCTCGCCTTGTCTCCGACACCGATAGAGAGCGACCATCAGGTGTTCGGCGACATGCTCGTCGTAGGGGTGCTCGCGGAGCAGAGCGGTCAGCTCGTCAATGACCTCTCGATGGCGTCCCAGACCGAGTTCGATGACCAGACACTGTTTGAGTGTGTCCGCGCGTTTCTCGTTCAGCCGTGCCGCATCGATCTCCAGGACCCGGCTGGAGATGTCGGTCAGGGCGTGCCCACGCCAGCAGGCCAGCGCCCGCCGGAGTGCGACAGCTGTCTCGGACGGATCCGTGTGCCGTTCGGCGAGGCGCCGCTCGTGGTCGAACTCCAGCAGGTCGAGCTGATCCGGGGCCAGGTGGATCTCGTAGCCGCCGCGCCGCGTACTGATCAGGGGGCCTGGTGCTCCGCACGCGGCGAGGTTGCGGCGCAGGCCGGAGAGAGCGTCCTGGATTTGACGGACCGCGGTGGCGGGCGCTTTCGCGTCCCACATCACGGCGACGAGCCGTTCCATGGAGACGACGTGGTTGGCGTCGATCAGAAGCGCGGCCAGCATCTTGGCCTGACGCGGTCCGTCCAATCGGGCCTCGCGTCCGGTGATCCGGGCATGTAACGGCCCCAGTACGCCGAATCTCATCTTCCCCCCAGGCACTTCATGATCAGGGTTGGTCCCCTCGCTGACCTGGCGCTAGGACGAATCTAGGACGGCCGACGGACCCGTGTCCATAGCGTCACAGTGGGGCACGCAGCCGTTCCTGCGCAGCGAAAGGAACAGCGATGAAACGTTTGGTCGAGGCGGCAGTGGTGGCCGCGACGACGACCGTCGTCACCGTCACCTCCACCGGAGTGGCCAGGCCCATGGCTGACGGATGGGCCGGCAGGACCGCGGCTTCTCACCGGCCACGCGGCCGGCCCTACGCGGTCACGGCCGGCCGAGACAGTACGCCCCTGAGCCATCGGATGAGTCACCGCCATTGCCATCGGACGCGGTGCCGGCCGCCCGTGCAGCGCTCGATCGTCCCCGCGTCGATCCGCACCGGGCAGTGGGGACACGTAGACGTCGACGCGGGCTTCGGCCCGGCCATTTCAGAGGGGACGAACCCGGCATCATGAGATCCGGACTGCGGCGCCTCTCCGTCGCCGTAAGCGCCGTCACCGTCGCCGTCGCCGCGGCGGGATCGGTGGCCGTCAGTGCCGACGTGGCCACCGCGGCCGCGTCAGACGCGTGCACGTACACCAGGCGACTGCCTCGCACTCGGGCTGGAACGCGCAGGTGGCCATCCGGACGACGCAGCGCTTCTCCACCGCCACCTCGTACCCCGAACGGTAGCGGCCGGGTGCTGTGCTGAGCGGTCGGCCGGTCGTGGCCTCCCGGAGCGCCGGTCGGCGCAGGCCGCCGCCCTCATGGCACCTCTGTCCCGTCCTGAGACGGTTCCGCTACGACAACTCGCCCCACCACGAGTGGGGCTCGTTCGAGCACGGGCCGGACGGTTGCGAGCTTCTGTTTCTCGTACTGACGATCTCGCGGGCGATCCCTGCTCGCACGGACAAGGAGACACCCAACGATGCGCACACGACTCGCCGCTACCGCGGCGACCCTGATGCTGGCGACCGGAAGTCTGGTCGGCCTCGGTGCCACCGGCGCCAGCGCTGACGACACCTACTGCACCCCCGACATGAGTGCCTACGGCTGGCAGGTGCACACCTGTTTCGACGTCACCACCGCCGTCTTCACCCAGAGGATGGACGGCACCTCCGCCAGGACGGATGTACGGATCTTCTTCCGGGTGGACGACAGGTGGTCCATCGAGTACAGCAACGCGGGAACCGGCGGTACGCTGGCCGAACCCAAGCAGACCTACAGCATCAGCATGCCCTGGTACGCCCACGCGCCGGGGTACAAGCTGGAAGCGTGGATCACGGAGTCCGGCAGAACTGTCGCCTACCAGTCGACCGGCTGGTTCGGCTGACAGGTTCCCCGCCCGCATCCGAGGCTGACGCGAGCCGGTGAGTCCGGCGTCGTCCACACCCGCTTGCTTCCGAAACCGCGGTTTGACCGTATGAGCGGCCCGCACCTTCAAGGCCCCTTGCACCCGGCACGGCTGTGGCGGCACGTGTTCACCGAGCTGGAGAACCGCGGCCTCCGCGGCCGATGGACGAAGCCGGCGCCGATCGCGCAAGGCATCACAGGAGGAGGAGTTCATGCCCCGCCAACCCCACCGGCGCCGGCCCCGAGGCGGCCGACGAGCCGCCGCAGCCGCACTGTGCACCCTCGCGACCCTCACCACCGGGGTCCTGCTGGCGCCGAGCGCCCAGGCAGCCGGCTCCAACTGGGAGGCGTGGTCCGGTAACTGCTACGGCTGGACAACCTGGGACGCCAACCACGTCACCGGACACACCTGGGACCACGCTTACGACGACTGCCGGATCTCGATCATCCAGTGGAACGCCTACGGAACACCCGGCTCCGGCTCGTCCTACCGCTATGCCGACGTCTACGTCCCCAACGCCGGTGCCAGCACCCCCACGTGGTGGCACGGGCCCACGGACACCGGCGGCCTGCTGGAGGTTCAAGTCTGCGTCCAGGACATGAGCACCGGAGCAGAGATCCAGTGCAGCAAAGCGTACTACTGACACGTCCGCTGGTCAGGCCCCGGCTGCGCACATCGCCTGCCCGCGGCCGCACCCGAGCAAACCTCCAGCCCGACCAGGCCGCGCACACGGCCGCCCTGCTCGTCGCTCGCAATGCGAAGGAGGGATACCCATGAACCCGGCCCGAGCCTTGAAGGCTGTTGCTGTCAGTACGGCCCTTGCTGTGTCCGCCCTCGCGGCACCCGCCGTGACCGCGACGGCCGCCCACGCGGACAGCTGCTCCTACTCCTCGCTCACCAGGAGCGACGTGAACCTGTACGGCTACGTCGGCTATGTGGAACTGATGTACTCCTCCGGCTGCCGCACGACCCGGGCGCACTTCCACGTCGACAGCTCCTTCCTCGCCGACCACTCCGGATGGAACGTCCGCCTCTTCGTGGGCAACGGCAGAAACGTCAACCGCACCGCTCAGAACGTCGTGGTCGTCACCACCTACCCGAACAACACCTCGTACTCGGACTACTGGTCCGACCCCACCAGCATTTACGGGCATCCGACCGAACAGTTCGTAGCCGGGGTGCGCTGGGCCTACAACGCCTGCCAAGGCGAATGGGGATCCGGCTGGCACGACTACGCCAACGGCTACGACTACGGCGACGGCGGCGCCTACAGCTACAGCCAGGGCTGCCACGGCTAGCGCTCCGACCGGCAAGGCTCGCCGGCCGCAAGAAGCGAATCCCGCCATGCAAAACCAACCTGTCGTACTCACCGTCAACGACATCACATACCCAACAAAGGAAAGCCGAGGACCTGCCACCATGCGAAAGATCCGTGCCGGCTTCACCGTGACCGCTCTGGCTGCCGCCGTGATCATCGGCGTCAGCACCGCCGCGTCCGCCGCGACCGGCAGTGACTCCTACACTCTCCACGGCGTGACCATCACGGGCACCAACACGCTGGCCGAGACACCGTGGGTCGAAGCCTCCCTGTGCAACCACCAGAGTTCAGCGAACAGCTTCCACTTCTGGATCAAGGACGCCCAGACCGGCCGCGCGATCACACGCACGGACTACACCACCCCCCGGCTCGCGCCCGGCGCATGCGACTACATCTACGGAGAGGACAGCGGCCAGGACGCGATCCAGGTCTACGCGAGCTCCGGCAGTCTGTGGACGTTCGGCACCGACTGGATCTACCTCGGCTACTGATCCGCTGCCCCTGCCACCACCCCGCGACCCCGCCCGCTGGTGCCGGCCGCCGCTGACTCGGCGCCCGGGCAGACCGGCGGATCACGACGGCAGATGGGGCATGTAGCGGCCGGGCGTTACCCCTGCTCGTGCCCCCGCGGCCTGGTCTGGCCCACAGTTCGCCGTAATGATGCGCGATCTCCGCCAAGGCTGACCACTCCCCCAGACACCAGGGAACTCGCCAAACCGGTGGTCCCGGCACTGCCCCAAGTTCACCCATCAGCACAGTCAGGACCTGGAGGAGTACTCAACCGCCCCTACCCCCAGCCCCGTACTGGCCTGGGCCCGTGGCCATGGTCCAGATGGTGGGGCACCAGGACCATGCGGTCGAAACCGCGGTGCTCGACCTGTTACGGAAGAAGCCTTTGGTCTGCCGTACAGCGCGACGGCGGCTGATTCACCGGCACTACGGCGGACGGTCAGGAGTAGAAGGTGGCTCTGCCGCCCACGCCGTGCCCAGCGGGGTGGTCCTGCGTCAGGACGAGAAGGAAGACGCCGAGAGGGCGGAGCTCCACCCGGACGGGCCGGGCTTCCACCCGCCCCGCCCTGGGACGGCAGTTATGAAAGGTGTTTGTACATGGTGCAACCACTGTCGCGGCGCGCGAGGGTGCCCTAGATTCCTTGCGTGCGGCGTAACTACGGTGCGCCTTAGGGCAGTTGGTTTGGAGGATTCCGTGAACGGAAAGCTTGCGACGGCCAGACTAGCCGCGGTCACGGCGACCCTGTTGGCCGGAGTGGCGCTGGCCGCCCCGGCGTCGGCCGCCACTGCCGCGCCCGCCCGGGGAGTAGCGAGAGCGGCGGACGCGTCCACCTACTACGTCTACGTCACCGGGGTCAGCAGCTCGCTGGACGGTGCACGGGCGAACGCGAACTACAAGCTCCCGCACAACTGTGAGCCCGTGGGTGTGGTGGCCAGTGGCGCCACCCCCGACAACAACATTTGGGTGACCGTCCAGGGCATCTGCTCCGGGGCGCAGTGACCAGGGGGCGGCACCCGCGCAGCGCTGACCCAGCAGGCGCACAGCAGTGACCGAGGGGCGCCGACCCAACCGGCTCCCCTCGGGGCTCCAAGGCCGCGGTGACCAGCACCTCGAGCAGGAGTCCGAGCGTGTCGGTGACGATGCTCCACTCCGTGCCGACGGTCTTCTTCCCCGCGTCTACACCCTGGCCGGCGGCGCGAACACTGGTGGAGGTCTTGACGCTCTGCGCGTCGACCACGCAGGCCGACGACTCGCCGCCCCGTCCTTCGGATGTCGATTCGCCATGCTTCCGACCTACCGCCGCGGACCGAATGCGCCCAGGCGCACGGCAACCACGGCGGAAGCACACAACCGCGAACGCCGGACATCCTGGGATGAGACAGAAGTACCCCGCCTTCCGTCCCACCCGCGACCTCATAGGTCCCGCAGGTATCAACCGTCTCCACGACATCGCCTGCACCGCAATCCCGCATCGCGAGAATCGACCCACACAAGATCAATCCAGGTGAAAACGGCCTCCCACTACATATTTCCGAACCTCAAAGGGGCAGGTCAAGGTGCCGATGACTCCGGAGCTGTCTGCCGCTGCATCAGCTGTACGGCGCGGTCGCAGCTCAGCGCCCCAGCCGGCGTGGGAGCGTCCAGGGTGGGCAGGCCGGTGAAGCTTAGGACGTTGGCGGCATCGGTGATGTCCAGCGCGGTGGAATAGCCCCCTTCTCCTTCTTGAGATCGCCGCACACCAGGACGCCCGGCCGCCTCCGGCATGGGGCACGTTCGGCCCAGGGGCCGGGCGGGCGTTCACAAGCGCCGCTCGGTCGGAGGACGGAACTCCCTCCGCTCGACGAACCATTGCGGCGGCCACCGCGAGTTCGGATGGCTTCTTGAAGATCACCGAGGCCGTTCCTGCCGCCCTGCCGGTTCGGCGCCCAGCGATGCAGTGATGCAGATCACTCCGCCCGCCCATCACAGGCGCGACGTGGGCCGCGTCCCATGTGTGAGCTGATTCCACAACAGGAGGCATACATGAGGGTCGTGGTGGTGGGCGCCGGCTACGCCGGGACGATCGCGGCGAATCGTCTGGCCAAGAAGGTGAAGGCAGCGGAGATCACGGTGATCAATCCGCGCTCGCACTTCGTCGAACGGGTGCGGCTGCACGAGCAGATCGCCGGGACCGGCGCCGCGGCGACCCCGTTGGCGTCGATGCTGCGCGAAGGGGTCACGACGCGGCTGGACACCGTCGACAAGATCAGCGACGGAGAGGTCGTTCTCGGTGACGGCTCGCGTCTCGACTTCGACTACCTGTTCCTCGCGGTGGGCAGCACGGTCACACCGCTGCCGGGCACTGTCCCGGTCGGGATCTGGGAGGGTGCTGAGCGGGCACGGGCCGCGCTGGCCGGGCTGCCCGGCGGGAGGACCGTCACCGTCATCGGCGGCGGGCTGACGGGCATTGAGACGGCGGCCGAAGTCGCCTACGGCCGCCCCGACCTGCACGTGCGGCTCGTGGGGGCAACGATCGCCGCGAGCCTGTCGGCGGGGGCGCAGAAGCGTGTGCACACCGGCCTTGAGCACTTGAACGTGGAGATCGCGGAGGACTCCGTCGCACGTATCGCCTCGGGCGCCGGGGAAGGAGGAGGTGACGCTGTGCGTCTCCGCTCGGGCCGGCAGTTCACCTCCGACCTCACACTCTGGGCGATCATCGGGGCCGTTCCCGATCTGGCCGCCCGCAGCGGGCTGGAGGTGGATGCCGACGGGCGTGCCGTGGTCGACGAGTACCTGCGCAGCGTGACCGACCCGCGGATCTTCGCCGTCGGTGACTGCGCGGCGGTTCCCGGAGCACGGGCGGCCTGTGCGACGGCCATGCCGCAAGGTGTGCACGCAGCGGATACGCTGGCGCAAATGATCGAAGGCCGTAAGCCCGAGCCCTACTCCATGGGATACACCGGCCAGGGGGTGAGCCTGGGCCGGCGCGACGGGCTGCTCCAGACCGCTCACAGGGACGACCGTGTGCGGCGGATCTACTTCGCCGGCCGCATCGCCGCTGTCGGCAAGGAAGGGATCTGCCGCTACGCGAAGTCCGGCGCCCGCACCGCCACCTACGCCTGGCTGCCGGGGCCGAAGTGATCGAGCAGCCGAAACCCGAGGACGAGTTCACCGCGCACAGGGCCCTGCTGTTCTCGATCGCCTACGAGATCCTCGGATCGGTGGCCGACGCGGAAGACGTGCTGCAGGAGACTTACCTGCGGTGGCGGTCGGTGGGCCACTCCTCGGTGGAGAACGCGCGGGCCTATCTCGCGAAGATCGTCACCCGGCAGGCGCTCGGCGTCCTGCGGTCGGCTGTCCGCCGCCGGGAGCAGTACGTGGGGCCGTGGCTGCCCGAGCCGTTGGCGACCGATGCCGTCGGCGACGCACCCGGCGGCATCGACCACGTGCTCACCGGCGAGGCCGTCACCACCGCGATGCTGCTGGTGCTGGACGCCCTCACCCCGACCCAGCGCGCGGTCTTCGTGTTGCGGGAGGTGTTCGCCTTCGACTACCCGGAGATCGCCGCCGCTGTAGGAAAGTCCGAGGCCGCGGTACGGCAGCTGAACCACCGCGCCCGCAACAGCGTGCGCGCGAAACGGCACACGGCGGTCGCCACCCCCGCACAGGCACGGCCGATCGCCGAACGGTTCCTGACTGCGGCCACCACCGGCGACGTCCAAGGCCTGATGGACCTGCTCGCACCCGACGTGGTGTTCCTCGGCGACGGCGGCGGGGTCGTGAGCACGGCGCTGCGCCCCGTGGTCGGGCCCGACAAGGTGGCCAGGCTGCTCCTCGGCCTCCTGGCGAAGGGCGCCCGCATGGGCGGAGTCGACATCCGCCTCGGCACCTACAACGGGATGCACTCTGTCGCAGTCCTCATCGACGGCGTACTCGATCAGGTGACCTCGATCGAGGTCCGCGGCAGTGCCGTGACGGCCCTCTACTGCGTCCGCAATCCGGAGAAGCTCACCGCCGTCAAGATCTGAACCGCGTGTCTTCCAAGGGATGCCCCGGAGCGGCATTGAGTCGGCTACACAGAACTCCTTGCCCGTCCGCAGCCCTGCCGTTTCCGGAGCATCCGTTACAGCTCTCCGCCGTTGCCTTCGTCAGCCGTTGAGGGACCTCGCCCCAAAGTCCCTCCCAGCACGCCTCGTGCCAGTCCGAAGGCAGGCGGAGTGGAGCACTCACCGAACCGCATGATCTCGACCGCCTCACCCTCGGCGGCGACATCATCGAAATGAGCATCCTCAGCGCTCACGGACCCTTGACCACCACCAGCCCCCCACGTTGGAGGCGTTCACCGGTCCAGGGTTCGGCAGAGTGCGACGCTCGAACTCATCATCGATGCGAGCAATCAGCCGACCGAGATCACGCTGGCCGCCACGGGGGAGGTGAAGCATGGCCTCTTCCAGATCATCGCGGGCATACTCCACCTCCAGTCCGGGCTGCCAGACCTGGGATGCGTTCAGATAGCGGCCGGGTTGCCTGAACGCCCACTCGAAACGGGCGAGCGCGTCAGCAACTGCGCCAGGCCACATCCGCTCGTCCTCGACGCGGCGGACAGCCGCACGAGTCCTCGCGGAAACTCCCCGGATCCGCCGAACCACAACGTGTCTGCGAGGCCGCCATCGCTCAGCGCGGACGGCCTTCGGGCGCCTACGCGGCATCGCCCTTTCTGATCAACATGCCGTCATCCTGCCACGAGCGGCGCTCACTCCGCACACACGATCGTTCCCCCGCCACTCCGGGGTGCGCTGACTTCTCACCCACCTTCATGTGCTCATCAGGGCGCCATGTCGCCAGGGACTCACCGTCCCGCCGCCCGGGCCGGCCTGTGCCGGGACCTCTGCACGGTGAGTTGCCGGTTCATCCGCCGTCTGTGGGTGGCGTCGACCGGGTCGACCAGGCGCAGCAGGTCGTGCGTCTTCTCGCGCCTCGGGCGTAGGGCAGGCAGCGACCCAGTGGTCGTCGCGCGCGCCCCGAGAACGCACTCCTTCGTCTACGCGGCCTGGGTGAGTTCGGCGCGGCCGAACAGCAGGGCGTAGCCGGTGGGGAGCTGGTGGAGGATGCGGGTGATGAGGTCGGGGCCGGCGCAGGCGGCGACGGCGGAGAAGACGGAGCCGGTGTCCCAGCGGGTGGTGCCCAGGGAGGCGCCGGTGCGGGCGGCGAGGTCCTTGACGAAGGCCCAGCCGGTCAGTGGCTGGGTGTCGGGGATCTGCTCGGTCAGCACGCGTGCGGCTTCCTGGGGCAGGCAGCCGGCCAGGTCGACGCGTTCGTCGCCGGTCAGCTGGCGTCCCAGTCCGGCGAGCACCAGGCGGACGGCTTGGTCGGCTCTCTCGCGGGTGGGGTAGGCGCCCTCGTAGCGGACCCTCTCCAGCATCTGCTCATATGCCGTCCCGTACGGCTGCTGGATCAGTGCGTGCCGGTCGGAGATCACGAGGTGGTTGCCTTTCTTGCTATGGCCGGTGTGCGGGCACCGGCGTGCGGGATGGTCAGGTGGGCCGGGGGCGGCCGAAGAGCAGGTCATAGCCGGCGGGGAGCTGGAGCAGGATCTGATCCAGCAGGTCTTCGCCGGCGGCGTCGGCTGCGGTGGACAGCACGGCGCTGACGTCCCAGGCCGCGGTCTGCTCGGTGGCACCCTCGATCCACGCGGCGGTTGCGCGGACGAATCGCTCCGGGGACAGCGGCTCGGCGCTCTGCAGTGGATTGAGCAGGATCAGGGCGAACGCCTCAGGCAGGCGCGCCGCCAGCTGGGCGCGGACGCCGCCGACCAGGTGTGCGCCCAGGAGGGCGAGCACCACGCGGGCTGCGCGCTCGGCTTCTTCCACAGTGCCGTACTCGCCGCGTTCCTTCACGTGGCCGAGGAACGCTTCGCGTCGCAAAGTCATGCCGACCGCCCCCTTTCTTCGTCGAACTGCCCACGGGGTGCGGAGAGCGGGGTCAGGGGGAGGTCAGGTGCCCGCCCTCCGCACCGTCCGGCCGGTGTCAGCCGGAGATCTCCTTGCGGCCGGATCCGACGCCGATGGAGATCTTGCGGGGCTTGGCGCGCTCGGCGATCGGGATGCGCAGGGTGAGGACGCCCGCGTCGTAGTCGGCCTGGATGTGCTCGGTGTCGAGGGTGTCGGCGAGCACGATCTGGCGGGAGAAGACCCCCTGCGGCCGCTCGGACAGCTCCATCTGCACGTCGTCGGACTTCGCCACCGGGCGGCGCTCGGCCTTGACGGTGAGCATGTTCCGCTCGACGTCGATGTCGATCGCGTCCGCGGTGACGCCGGGCAGGTCGAAGGCCACCACGTACTCGTCGCCCTCGCGGTAGGCGTCCATCGCCATCGCCGAGGGCCGCGACCAGGTGCCGGGCCCGGGCGCCATCAGCTGCTGTGTCAGCCGGTCCAGCTCGCGGAAGGGGTCAGTGCGCATCAACATCGTGAAAACACCTCCAGCAGGTTCAGGCAGTTGCTGCCAATGCGCCTCACTGACACCGTTGTAACATGTCATCCAATGGATGACAAACATGATGTCGTCAATTTGATGACAACCCGAGGGAGGTGCCTGTGACCGCAGCCGACCAGCCACCCACGACCAGCACGAATACCCGCAGCCCCGTGTCGTTCCTCGCTGCCGCGGCGGCCCTGCACGCCATAGACGACGCCCTGCACAACGCCCAGCGAAAGTCCCCGGACCCCCGGGATACGCCCGGCCCCGGGCCGGAGCAGGCGCTGGCCTCCCTGCTGCTGTTGCGGCAGGTCCGCGAGCAGCTCGCCGGATGGGAATCCGGCCTCATCGAAACAGCCCGCCATGCCGGAGCCAGCTGGGCCGAACTCGCCCATCCCCTCGGCGTCGCCAGCCGCCAGGCCGCCGAACGCCGCTACCTGCGCAACCGCCCCGGGCCCGCCGGAACCACCGGCGAACAACGCGTCCAGGCCACCCGCGAACGCCGCGCCGCCGAACGCACCACCGCCACCTGGGCCCGCCACAACGCAGCCGACCTACGCCGCCTCGCCGGCCAGATCGCCGCCCTGACCGACCTGCCCACCGCGGCCCGCCTCCCACTCAGCCAGCTCCACACGGCCCTCGGCCACGACGACCCCGCCGCCCTCATCCACCCCCTCAACGCCACCCGCCCCCACCTGACCACCACCCACCCCGACCTCGCCGCCCAACTCGACACCCTCACACCGCCCTGACCTCGCCCGTTGCCCCACGTCGGGCGCGAGACCACCCCGACGATCAAGGAGCAGGCCGGCGCCCACCAGGCTGCTGAGCGAGGACGGCCTCCGGGATCACGGGATGCTCGGCCCACCGGGCGCCGGGCGATTGCGGTTCCTGTGACCGAGCGCTCTCCGGGCGGGGCTCTCCGTCCGCGCAACCGCCCGCTGGCGGCGGCCGGGCCCAGGCGCCTGCCCCAGCCCTCGGCAGGCGTCTGTGCCCGGACAGTCCTCACCGGCCTGAAGCCGGCCGGCGGCGGCATCCGGACTGCCTGGGGCGCCGCCTAGACGAGTCATTCCGAAGTGATCGTGATCAGCTTGTCGATGGGCCAAGGGGCTATTCGATGGCGTGCTGCTGGTCCGTGGACATGCATGCCTACTGCCCCCAGGCTGGCTCTGCGTCCCTCGAGAAGCCGGCGAAGTAGATGACGCTCGCCGCACAAGGGAGGCCGGAGCTGGTGCTGCTCGTCCCGGGCCGCTCACGACAGCTGCTGAATCCCTCCCGGGGTTCAATTCAGCTGGTCGCGCACGAGATCAAGGAATGCCTGTCGGCTCGGATGTATGTGCGCCCAGACCTTCTCGTCCTGCGGATCTTCCGGGTCTTCGGGGCCCTTTCTGATCACCTCCTGTACTGCCCAGGCGAGGCTGCGTGCCGCTTCGCTGACCTCGGGCGCGCACAGTACGTGGATCGTCTTCTGCGTCACCCACACCCTGTCAAGGACCTGCCGTGCCCGGGCCTGCCACTGCTCGTCAGCCAGGTTGTGGTGATGCCGATCCACCGCGACTCGTTCTGCTTCCTGCACCGCAGACAGAAATTCGATGAGGTGAGTGAGACGCTCGTTACGGCGCGCCTCGGCAAGTTCACGAGCACTGCGGCGCGCCTCGCCGCGTTCCAAGGCGTGTCCTGCCGTGCGCTGGGTCAGTATCGACATGAGCCCGCCGAGCAGGACGCCGACGAGCGGCGCAAGCGTTGTCCACACAACGTCAGACTATGACATCGATGGCATGGACATGGGGCGGGGTTCGGGCAGTTTCGGGCCGAACAGGGACACGCGGACGGCAAGGTCGTCGCCGGAAGAGGCGAGGAGGGCGATGCTCGCCCGCTCCCCCGCGGCCGTGCGCTCCCGACCCTGGTGCGGGTTATTCGTCTGTGAGCGTTTCGCCGTGGCGGAGCCAGGGGCGGGCAAGAGTGATCAGGGCGCGGGCGACGGCGAGGGCTATGAAGATGCCGCGCCAGGTGGAGCGTGCGCAGGGCGTTGCGCTTCGGCTGCTGGTGCTCCTTGCCGGCCGTGCGCGCGCCGATGACGTCCACGCGCGAGGCGACGGCGGGCAGGACGGCACCGGCGTGCGGGACGATCACGCGGAGGCCGGGGGACGCTTTAGCACACCAGAGAGCACCATGTCGGTCATCGCACGCGTGGTGTCGAAGAGGAACTCCACCATGGGCCGCGGATACGGCAGGGCCGGGGCATGCCCGGTACAGGGGGCGGCGAGGCTGGTGGGGTGCAGGCACAGCACGGCGTTGCGGCGGCCGAGTTCGGCGTAGACCAGCTCCAGCTGCTCGTTGCCCGGGTAGAGGCCGTCGAAGTTGGTCTCGAAGACCACGCCGTCGGCACTGAGCTCGTCGAAGGCGTACGCGATCTCCGTCAGGGCTCCGTCGATGTCGGGCAGCGGCGTCGAGGCGAATAGCCCGAACCGGCCCGGTGGGCGCGCGCGAGCCGCGCGGCCTCCTCGTTGACCCGCCGGGCCAGAACACGGGCCGCGGCCGCGTCACCGAAGTGGACTCCGGGTGACGAGATCGACAGATACGCCTTGGCGATCCCCGCCTCGTCGAGCATCCGCAGGGCGGGGGTCTCGTCCCAGTCGGGGATGCCCCAGATGCCGTCGGGGCGGGAGTGCCCGTTGTCGATCAGCGCCTGGCGGTAGAAGTCGGGCACCGGGCAGCTGCGCGCAGTGGAGAAGGACCTACGCTCCCCGCTCGCCTGGAGGCGCTGGCTCCAGCGCCAGCACCCGCGTGGGCATCGTGCCCCCGTAAGTCGCTTAGGCGAATGCCGGCAAGAGCAACCTCACCGGGACTTCCTGCGCCTCAACCACTCACGCCCGGCCCCTGCCGGGAGCACGCGCAGGTGGTGCAAGATCCATACCGGCAGGTCAGGTCCAGGCGCCGGAGGGGTGGAAGCAAGATGGTGCGGGTGCGGAGGTGGGTGGCCGGTATGGCCGCTGCGGTTGCTGTCACGACTACTGCGACGGCGGTTGCCGCGGTCCCCGGAGACGGAGCGAGGTCTGCCGTGTCCGGACAGCGGGCCGCAGCGGTCGCGGACGCGGAGCGCCCGTCGGCGAGCGGTGACCGCCGGCCCTTGGTGATCGCCCACCGGGCCGGTACCGCCGACTTCCCGGAGAACACCCTGCGCGCGATCGACGGTGCGTTGGCGATCAAGGTGGACATGATCTGGCTCAGCGTGCAGGTGAGCCGGGACGGCGTCCCCGTCCTCTACCGGCCCGCCGACCTCGCCTCCCTCACCGACGGCATGGGAAAGGTCGCGGACAAGGACGCCGCGGAACTGACGCGCCTGAACGCCGGCCATCAGTTCAAGAACGCCGCCGGGGACTACCCGTACCGCGCGCGTCCCACGCCACTGCCCACGCTGGAGGAGGCGTTGCGGCGGATCCCGCAGCGCATGGGCGTGCTGCTGGACATGAAGTCGGCGGACCCGCACACCCTGGCGCCGGCCATCGCGAAGACGCTGGACGCCATGGACGCTCAGGGGCGCGGGCAGTGGCAGCGTGTGCGGTTCTACTCCACCGAGAAGCTCAATCTCGAGGCCATGGCCTCCTACCCTCGGGCGCGGCTGTTCGAGGACCGGGACACCACCCGCACCCGCCTGGTCACCTCACGCCTGACCGGCGACTGCCTCGACGCACCCCCCTCCGGGACGTGGGCCGCGTTCGAGCTGCGCCGTGATGTGACGGTGACGGAGAACTTCACCCTGGGTGAAGGCCGAAGCCCGGTCAAGCAGGCCCTGATGTGGGACCAGGCCGCCTCGGCCTGCTTCCACACCCACCCCTCGGTCCGAACAGTCCTGATCGGTATCGAGACCACAGCGGACTACACCACCGCCATGCGGCTGAATGCCTATGCCGTCCTGGCCGATTCTCCCGAGCGCATGATGAAGATCAAGAACGAGGCGCGTCAGAACTTCGCCGAGTAGGCGGACGGCCGGGCCCGCCCAGCAGATCTTCACCGCTTCGGAAGGCACCTGGCCTGCCCCGAGTTTCAACTATCTGGATGCTGGCGCGGTTGGGCGGACCGCTTGGGCTCCTTGCTCCAGTTCCGGCTGGCCGAGGCTTTCCTGGACTCCGCCGTGCAACTGATCGAGGCGCTGGCCACCGGCTGGAAGCCGGAGCGGTACCGCGACACATACCACGAGCAGGAGGCGCTGCAGAGCAGCATCGAGCAGGCTCGCAAGCGGGGTGCCGCCGCCCCGGCACTCATCGGGCCGCCGATAACAATCACCCCTTGTACCAGACTGCGAACTCTGGGACCTGTACCACTTCCCCGGGCAGAACGTCCGGGCCGGACTGAACCTCGATGTCGTAGCAAGTCGATCCGTCCCCGTCGGGGACGACCTTCTTGATCACACCCCGGTAACCCCCTTCCACAGCCCCTTGGGCCGGCGAGTCCGCATAGGTGGGGGTCCGGTGGTTCTGGCGGCAAAACCAACGGAGTAGCACCTGAGCTGGTCCTGCTACGCACTCCGGGGGAACCCTGCGCCGCCAGACCGCTGACGGGGAAATCCAAGATCACCGAACACCAATCATGAAGCAGGACGACGAAAAGGTCACCGAGGAGGACGTCAAGAACCTCGACGGCCACGAAGCCTGGTGAACGCGGCTTCTCGGCCTCTTCGGCGAGGCGGGCTGCCGGGGAGACACTCCGGCGGGGCACCGCCCCAACCGGTCGGTCGCGCCCAGGCGATAGGTTCGCCCGGCCTGCGGTCCCCGCCGCACAGGGCGCCACCAGGGGGAACGGCCCGCCGACCAAGTTGCCGTAAGCGCCCCTGGGGCCTCATGATGCGGATCCGCACCGCACTTCATCCCGGGGGAATCTGTCCACATGGGCGCTTCGCTGCGCGCTCTGCGCGCCCTCGTCCTGCTCGCGGGGTTCTACCTGCTGGGCGTCGTCCTGCTGGCAGTCCTGGCCGGTATCGACTACGCCGCCATCAGGAGCGGGCTGCACGCCACCGCCGACAGCATCGTCGTCTTCTCCGTCGTCCTCGCGATCCCGGTCGTACGCGGCCTGTTCATGCTGCGCACCCCCAAGGCCGAGCCTCCGGCCGGCATCACCGTCACCATCAGCGAGGCCCAGGAGCCCGCGCTGTGGGAGGCCATGCGCGATGTCGCACGCCAGGTCGGCACACGAGCGCCCGACGAGATCGTGCTGATCGAGCACGTGAACGCGGCCGTCAGCGAGGACTCCTCGCTGCTGGGCCTGCGGCCCGGTGCCCGTCGCCTCTACCTCGGCCTGCCGCTGATGATGGGCCTGGACGAGATGCAGCTGCGCGCCGTACTCGCACACGAGATGGGCCACTACGCCAACTTCGACACCCTCCTCACCCCGCTGATCGCCCGTGGTCGCGCGCAACTGATACGCACCGTCACCCACTTCCACGAGCGCTCCGACGACAAGCAGGCCAAGGAGCGCGAGAGGCAGGAGAAGAAGGCCGCCAAGCGGGCGGCCAAGGGCAAGAAGACCCTGATGGTCGACACCCCGGGCCTGGGTGCGACGTACCGCGGCATGGCCAAGATCTACACGGCGTACGGCAACTTCTACATGCGCGCCACGCTCACCACCTCCCGCCGCCAGGAGCTCGCCGCCGACCTGGCCTCGGTCCGGGTCGCCGGACGCGACTCCGCCGCGTCCGCGCTGCGCGAGGTCGATGCCCTCGGCTCGGCGCACGCGTTCTACATGAGCTCGTACGCCACCCTCGGCGTCGGCGCCGGTCTGCTGCCCCGGCCGGGCGAGGTCTTCGGCGGCCTGCGCCGGCTCCTCGACGCCCGCTCGGCCGAGCTGGAGGAGCTGCGCCGGGAGCTGTCGACCGAGCCCGCCTCCCCGTACGACTCCCACCCCTCGCTCGCCGAGCGGGTGGCCCGGATCGAGGCCCTGCCCGACGACGGCCGCGGCCGACAGGCAGCGCGGCCCGCTCTGGAGCTGCTGGCCGACCCGGACGCGGTGCTGACCGCGCTGGAGCAGGCCGTCCTCACCCCGGAGGCGCTCGCGCTCAAGCGGGTGGACTGGGAGGACCTGGTCCACGAGTCGATGACCTTGTACGTCGCCCAGGGCACGGAGGACATCCGTGAGGCCCTCTCCGCCGAGGGCGCGGACCCCGACCTCCAGGCTCTGCTCGACGCGATCGACGCCGACCCGGCCGTGCGCTGGCGGATCGCCGACCAGTTGCCGAAGTCCGAGCAGGCGGGGGCCGCGACCGGCAGCGCGGCCCGCGAGTTCTCCCGCCTGGCGCTGCGGCGGGCCCTGAACCAGCTGGTCACCACGGAACTGACGGCCCGCGGCGCCGCACGCTGGCAGCTGTCCTGGTCCGACTCAGCCACCCTGCGCTATCCCGCCGACGGCTTCGAGGACCAGCTCGGCCTGGCCCTGGACGCGGCCGTCGCGGACCAGCCCCACACCGAATCCCTGCGAAAGCTGGTGCTCGCCTCCTGACCGGCCTCCACATCCTGGACGGCATGCTGCTGTTCGGCGCGTTCAAGTTCCTGCGCGGCGACTACGTCATCCGCAAGGCGAAGCGGCTGGAAGGCGAGATCGCGACGCTGAACGGCTGCCGACGAAGTGAGCGTGCCCGCCCGGCGCCGTACACGTTCCCCGAGGTTCCGGAGTAGGACCGAAAGCCGCCAGTAGTTGATCGTGAGGGGGCCAGGTCGGGCTGGATTCTGCGCGACGGACTCGCCGCCGGCGCGGCGCCGCAGGACGGTGCGGAGCCTGTCGTCGGTGATGACCGGCGGCCGGCCTCTGTGCTTGCCCTTGCCGGCCGCGGTGTCCAGGCCCTCCAGCGTGGACTCGCGGATGTTCTCCCGCTCTGTCTTCGCCATCGACGCGAAGAACGCGAACAGCAGCTTCCGGGGCCGGTGGGGTCGTCGATGCCGGGCAGGGGTCCGGCGAGCATCTCCAGGATGAGGCCTTGGGCGGTGAGGTGGTCCGCCAGGGCGGTGAGCTCGGCGGCGTCCCGGCCGAGGCGCTTCCTCTCGTAGACCGTGAAGATGACCCGGCAGTGCGGGGCGTGCGCCCTGATCTCCCGTGCGGTCTTCAGTGCCTCCTCGAAGGCGGTCCGGACGCGCACGCGGGTGCTGATCTTCTCGCTGAAGATCTTGCCCCTCGCGATGCCGTGTCCCGCGAGCGCGTCGAGCTGGGAGTCGAGTTCCTGGCCGAGGGTCGAGTAGTCGGCGTAGCCGATGCGGTGTCTGCGCCCGGCCGGCCTGGGTCGACGGCGGCCGGCGGCGGAGTGCCCGGCCGCCACGGCGGTCCGGGCCGCGGTCGGCCCGGACCGGCACCCGCAGCTCTTTCTTGAGCCGGGGGCACCTGGGTGAAGCGGTGGGTGTGGTAGGCGGACGCGATGGCGCCGCCGCGCGAGCGGCAGGGTGACCCGGGCTGCGCGTCGCACTTCGGACAGACGCACGCCTCGACGTCGTCGGCGTCCGGCTGGCCGGCCAGCCAGCCAGCCAGCCAGCCACGGTGGGCTGCCGAGGGGCCGTCATGGGCCCGGATTTTCGCACAATGCAAGTCTCAGAAGGGGGTCTGTCCCGCTATTAAGTGAGAACGGGTTCTGAGAGCCGATCGGGGGGCGGCGCGGGTCCGGTGCTCGTGCTGGTCGGGCGCGGCGGTTGTCTGCGTTCGTGATCCCAGCCGGCCCGGACCTCGTCTCGTGAGTCGTCGTTGAGCACCGTGTGCGTATCAGGTGACGGATGCTCAGTGATGGCTGGGCCCGCCGGTCAGTCGATGCCTTCGATGATGCGGAAGTCGCGCTCGAAGCCGTCGGGGAGGGCCACCAGCGCCTTCTGGTATGCCTCGCTCTCGTATGCCGCGACCGCCTGTTCAAGGCTGTCGAACTCGACCAGAACGACGCGTTGCGTGATTCCGGCCTCGTGGGCGACGACTCGACCGCCACGGGACAGGGTTCGCCCGCCCGCAGCCCGGACAGCCGGACCCGCCAGCTTGTTGTAGGCAGTCAGCGTCTCAGGGTCGGAAATGGCGGGGTAGACACTGACCCAGTAGCCCTTGGCCATGGAAAAACCTCCTGTGTTCGGCCGGACACGTCCGACTTCGAATTGTTGACACTCAGATCGATCGATCCCGGCGACGGAGCACCGGTCGTTTGTGAGACTCGCGGAGCGTGGAGCGCAGGTCCCTACCCGGGCATCGGCAGACAGACGACTCGCGCGATTCTCGCCGTACCGGTGACGTCGACCAGCGGACTCGGCGGGTTGTGGCGTGCGGCAGTGCTCACAGAGGAGGGGCGGCCGAGGGCGTCGCCCATGTCGACGGCAATCCGGGTGGTGCCGTGACGGGCGAGTAGGTGGGCTGCCAGGCAAGCACAGCTGTTGGTGTTGGCGATGTCCTCGGAGACGCCGATCGACGGCGCGAACATGCGGGCAGCAGTCCGGGCCGATGCCGATACCGGGGAGTGGACGAAGCAGCCCAGCAGATCCAGCCGGTCGCAGGCGGCGGCGAGCTGGTCGAGGGCCGGAGCCAGGGCGGCGAGCGCGCGCTCGGTGGGGACGGGGACAACCAGCCGTGGGCGTCCCAGTGTCGCAATGCAAGCTCCGGCGGTGGCCGTCGCGGTGAGACCCAAAGCGGAGAGCAGTAGCGCGAGTTCCTCTCTCGTTGGCTGACGCAGGTGCACCGGCCCCGCCCTGAAGGTGACGTCGACGGATGACGAAGCCCGGCGGACAGCACTGCCCTTGATGGTCCGTCCGGAGGCCCACAGCTCGGCGTGATACTTCCTGTCGCCTGTGCGCGCGGCGAGGAAAGCCAGCGCCGCTATAGTGCCGTGACCACACGCGGGCAGTTCCGTCCCGGGAGTGAAGAAGCGCACCTGGAGCACGGGCTGTCCATTCCCCCTCCTGTCTGCCGGATCGCGGTCATCCGAGAGGAAGACGGCGTGCGAGGCGCCAACCAGGGCAGGCACGAGGCGGCGCTCGCCATCGGTTAACGGCCTGCCGGTCCGCCTCCAGGGTGTCTCGTCCACGACCGCCGTCGGACTGCCTCCACGCCCCTCACGCAGGCATGCGTTGACGATCGTGACGGGCAGGTCGTCGTGGCCGGCAAGCGGCCGGGTAGGGCGCCTCATCGAGTGCGGGGCGGGAAGTCGGCGAAGCGTGGTGCGCCGGGTTCGTGCGGTATGCGAGCGGTGCGGGCGGCGAAGCTGACGGCGTGGTACCGCCCACACGGCAGGCGCACGTCGAGCAGTTGGGGCTCGTCGAAGACCGAGGCAATCCGTACCCACAACGCGTCGTCGACGTCGGAACGCTCACGCAGCATGTCGACAGCGAGAATGAGCAGCCGTTCCGGCTCGGATGTCCAGCGCTCGTCGGCGGGACCGTCGTGCACCAGCGAATTCGCCTGCTCGTGAGTGAGGCCGGCTCGCTCGGCGAACGCCATGTGCACGCCCCACTCGTACTCGCAGCCGCATAGTGCGCACGTCCGGTCGATGACGATCTCGCGTTCCCGCATGGTCGGCGTCAGCTGCCGAGTCAACTCGTAGTGACCCCACCCCCGCATGGCGCCGGTCATCGGGAGGTTTCTGTCGAACATCCGGAACTGCCCGATCGGTGGGGCCGCTCCGGGCATCATGCGCGCGAGCGGTGCGCCGACCTGGTCGGTATACGGCGGTTCAAGCAGGGCTATCCGCGACATCGGCTCTCCCGTCGAGCTCGTTTCGAAATTAGAAACGCCGGGATGGATGCTAGTGTTTCGAATAGCGAAACACAAGGAGGCGTATGTCAACGCCACGCCCAGGAACACCGGTTCGTGGATCGACGACCGGCCGTCCGATCATGGCCGCGATGGACCTGTTCGGCCGCCGGTGGGCGCTGCGAATTCTCTGGGAGCTCCGCTCGGGCCCGCTCGGCGCCCGCGCGCTGCTGGCACGATGCGAAGGCATGTCATCCAGCGTCCTCTACCAGCGGCTCCGCGAACTGGTATCGAGCGGGATCATCGCCCCTTCGGCCGATGGCTACGAGCTCACTCGGCTGGGGGCAGAACTCGGTCACGCCCTCCGTCCGCTCGCCGCATGGGCGGCCGTCTGGGCGCAGGAGCAAGAACACGACGATCAGGAGCCCACGGAGACCTGACGATGACGCCCAACCAGGTTGGCGGTGACGTAACGGCCCCCGACTCGTGGACACGCGGGTTCACGCGGCCTGCGCAGAACCTTCCGGCGCTGGCTCGTCGCCGCATAGCGGAGTGAAGTCGAGGTCCAGGCGGGGTCGTAGGCGGCTGGTTCGTCGCCGAGTTCGTGAGTGGAGTATTCACCGAAGCGGCGGATGTCCTCGGTCAGACACGGCGAGACCCGCGCCAGGTCCTCCGGGGCGATGTCCAACCCTTCGGCCTGCAGCTGACACACGATCTCGGCGATGTCGAGCGCGTTATGGAAGATCACCGCGTTGGACAGCAGCGCGTTGAATCTCGCGGTCTTCTCCCGCTCGACGGGGTCATTGTCGGCGATCACGCCGCCGTTACCGAAGCCGACCCACTGGGAGAACCGCTTGAACGACTCGACCTTGTTCGTCGCCGCGGTCACCCGCCGGCGCAGCGGCGCATCCGAGAGGTAGCGCAGCAGCGCGATGGTGCGGATGACGCGTCCGACCTCGCGGAAGGCGATGCAGGTGGCGTTCTTGTTGGAGCCCGCGCGCAGCCGGCGCGGCAGCAGCGTGGAGTGCCGCTTTCGGGGCTGGGCGAGCATCGGCTCGACCGGAGGCGTCAGCACCACCAGGTCGCCCTGGCCGTTCCCGGCGGGCGGAAGCTGATCCGTCCCGCACCCAGAAGAACGACGGCCGCATGTGTGCCGGTGCCCGGCCGTGCGGCGCCGCTTCAGCGGTCAGCCGACGGGCCCCGCCGCCCAGCCTGGAACGCGTGTGGGCCGGGCCGGCTACCGCCCGCACAACTCCATCGGACATACTGCCCGCCGTGGAGCAGCGCATAGATCACAACAGCCCGCCCGTGCACGCCGCCGGAACCGATCCGGCATTCGTCCCCGGCCTGACACCGCCACGCCCCGCCGAGCCGGAGGAGCATCCGCCGGTGCCGAGGGATGCCGTACCGGACGACGTACGCGCCGAACCAGAACCGCAGGCGGAAGCGGAGGAGGCTGCCGCCGAGGCGGAGCCGGAGCTGGTGACCGACGGCCCGGTCTTCGAGGTGTCCGACCAGCGCGGATCGATCACCGTCGACAGCACCGGCGTCATCTTCCGGCTCGATGACGAGACGGCCGAGTTCGGCTGGCCGGAAATCGGCGCGGTGGAGATGAGCACTCCCCTGTTCGGCCGCCGGTTCACCGTCACCGTGCACACCACCGGCCGCCGCAGCTACCACACCGACATCGAGGCGACCAACCGGAACCTGCCCAAGCAGTGGGCAGCGGAGCTGGACACAGTGCTGGACTCCTACTTCGAAGACGCCCAGCCCACGAGCTGAGTACGGGCGCCGCTTCAGCGGGCTGGGCGACGGAGCCCCGCCGCCCAGCCCGGTTCTCTCTTCCCCACAGATATCGCGTGGGAAAGAAGTGTCGTCGCCTCCGGACGGCTTGCCCACAGGGTCTGACCTGGGTGAACGGGCATCCGGTCGGGGGGTCTCCCATCTCCGGTCAAGCCTTCGGTCCCCCGCTGGAGGCAACCGTCCTGCCAACGGTTCAGCCGCCCGTCGGTGCAACCTGCTACCCACTCCTGCCCTTCGTCGGACGCGGCAGCCGAGGGGTGGGCCGGGGGCCACGTAGGCCGGCCGGAGTGGGCGCTCCTGCCGCCTCGCCTTCCCGATGCCCCAGGGAAGCGAGGCACCCTCTCACACGGCAGTGATCACACGTTCTCGCGCTTGCGCGCGGTCATGGCCGCGAGGCGCTGGTAGCTGGTCAGGAGATGCGTACAGCAGTTGTCCACGGTGAACTGGGCGGCGTCGAGACGAGCCTGCCCGGTGACGTGACCGTTGTCGTCGAGAGCCGCGCGGCAGGCGCTGAGAAGCGCGTCGGGGCTGTCGGGCTGGAAGAGGTAGGCGTTGCGGCCGTGGGAGAGAAGGCTGGTGATGCCTCCGCTGGAGGGGTTGACCACAGGGACACCGGAGGCCATCGCTTCGACGACGGTGCAGCCGAAGGTCTCGTAGGGGCATCCGGTGCAGAAGACATCGCAGGAGGCGTAGAGGGCACTCCGTTCGGCACCACGGACGAAGCCGAGAAGGTGGATCCGGGGGGAGGCGGCGGCCAGTCGCGTGATCTGGGCGGTGATGTCGGGCGGTCCGTCGCCGGCGATGAAGAGTGACAGGTCCTCGTTGCCGGGCATGGCGCTCAGCCTGAGAAAGGCCCCGATGATCAGGTCCAGGCGCTTCTCACGGGCGAGCCGGCCCAGGTAGAGCAGGCGTTTTCCCTTGCCGTCGTAACCGGGTGCCAACTTGGTCAGCACGGCGGGATCGGCACGGTCAGGGCCGAAAGCCTCGACGTCGACGCTGTCGAAGGGAACCTGCTCGATCCGTACGTTACTGAGGCCGCCCAGGGTGTTCGCGGCGTAAGGGGTCGCGCAGATGGCGGTGTCGAAGTGGCGGTACACGTAGCGCATGACGGGCGGGAACGCCGCGGCCGCCAAGTGCCGCCAGACCGGGTAGCTGCGGGCGAAGTTGTAGTGATCGCCCTGGTACTGGGCCACATAGGGCACACCGTGCCGCCGCGCGTACGCGTGCCCCGGCAGCCCCCACGAGCCGAACACGAAGGACCGTTCGGGGTCGATGACGACCACCAGGTCGGGCGCGATCCTCTCCAGCGCAGCGTCTATCTGCGCGAGCGCGGCCCGGCGCGGGACCCGCAGCATCGGATAGGGCAGCCAAGGCTTGGCGGCGTAAGGGAACACTTCCAGCCCGGCCGTCTCGGCCCCGGCCACGGGACTACCTGCGGGAGCTTCGGGAACCAGCAGGCACAGGCGTACGTCCTGCTGCGCGGCGAACCACTGGGCTCGCTCGACGTTCCCCAGCGAGATGCCGCTGACTTCGGGCGGAAAGCTCGCGGTGATCCATGCCACGGTCATGGGGGCTGATTCGGCGCGCGGAGGCAACTGAACGACCTCTCCCTCAGGAGTGAGAGCTCTCCGAGATCACGAAGGTGGGCCGCTCCGGGTTCATAGGAGAGCGTGACGTGTGGGCGTCGGCCGAGGCCGCCTGACGACAGTGACAGCCGTCGGTGAAACCCGGATGAAAATGGGGCGGCACCTGCACCGTTCTCACGTACTCCTCGTGAAATCGTCGCGCTGCTCGATCTCGTCGGAGCCGCGCCTGAAAGCAGCCCCTGCCGCAGCCGCCGCGGCCGGGTTGTGTCTTCTCGGCAGGAAACCGCCAGGGGCAGCGGAAGCCGGGACGGTCAGGTCTTGGTCACTCGACCGCGGGGTCGGCGTCGGTCGTGGGGGTTGGCACGGCGACGAGGAAATCCCGCAGCGACGTGTCCTCCGCAGGGGTGTACGCCGCGCCGCGGACGAGGACGACGGGGCGGGCGGCGTTGGACTGACCCATGAGGGCGGAGGCGGCGCCGGCGAGTTCGTCGACGCGGTTGAGCTCGCCCCACATGGGGTTGCCGTACAGGTCGATGTCGCCGGGTATCGGCTTCTCGACGGCCACGATGCCGGCGAGGCCGATGGCGGCGCCGAGGGAGCCTTCGCGGTGATGGTTGCCGAGGCTGTCGGAGATGATCACGGCCACGGTGGTACCGGTGAGGGTGCGGATGCGGTCACGGATGCGGCGGGCGGAGGCGTCAGGATCGACGGGAAGGAGGCAGGCCCAGCCTTCGGCGAAGACGCCGGCGTTGGTGCTGTCGACGCCGCCGGAGGTGCCGACGATGCCGCGGTTGTCGAGGGTGATGACGTGGCGTCCGATGATCTCCAGGACGGCTTGTGATTCGTCGAGGTAGAGCTGGCACAGTCGCGTGCCGCGGCCGGTGCGGTCGGCCAGGCGCCGGGCGCGGTCCACGAGGACGTCGCCGTCTACGAGGTTGTGGCCGTCGCCGGGGGCGATGCCGGGGATGGCGGGCAGGGCCCGCAGCGTCATGTCCCAGCCGCTCAACGGTGGCCTCCTATGGGGTCGGTGTGGGGGCGGTGAGAGCCAGTATCGAGCTGTCCGTCCGGAGCCCGTGCCGCTTCGGCTTAGGCGGGTGGGCGCTCGATGGCAGCGGGGCGGAGCTGGATCGACAGGCCGCTGTCGTACGTGAGGGTGTGCCCGGCGGTGACGTCAAAGGCGGGGGTGCCGAAGGCGGCGCTGGCGGCCACGGTCTCGCCGAGGTCGGCGTAGGTGCCACGGGGCACGAGGGCGAGAAGGGCAGGGAGCCGGTCGCCGTCGGCGGCGGTGGTGGCGGACTGGGTGACGGGGCCGAGGGCGAAGGTGCGCACGGCCAGGTAGTCGCCGAGTTCCACGGTGAAGGAGCGGGCCAGCGCCTCGGTTCCAGCTTTGGAGGCGTCGTAGGCAACGCGGTAGCGGTGGGCGCGGGTGGCGCCGACGGAGCCGAGCATGACCGCGGCGGCGGGGACGCCGCGCTGGCGGGTGGTCAGGGCGAAGGAGCGCAGGGTGGCGTACCTGGTCGTGAGGTGTCGGCGACGGTGCGGGCGAAGTCCTCGACGGGGGCGTCGGCGATGTGCGCGAGGTCGGGGATGTGGCCAGCGGTGTGGTGGAGCTCGGCTCGGGTGGCATCACCCAGATGAGGTCAGCAGTTCGCGGAAGGCGCCGCTGACGGCGTCCATGGCGATCACGGGGTGCCCAGACGGTGGGGGCTGGGGCTGGTATCGAGGGCCAGGAGCTTTCCGGGCTGCCGGGAGATGTGGCGGGTGAGGACGGAGCCGATCAGACCGGCGGCGCCGTGACGATGCGCTGGCGGCGTACCAGGCGGGCCCGAAGCGGTGCAGGTCGGTGATGTGGAGTCCGGCTTTGCCCTTGCCAACACCCGACCCGCGAGAACACCCCGATCTGATGCGCTGCCACTGATACCAAGCCGGCACATCGCACTCAGTCGAAGATCTCTCACTGCATCCGATCAATCTGCTATCGGGATGAAGGCGAGGCGTCAGCCGCATCCGGGAACCATGAGGCTGCTGCGCCACCCTCATCAAGTACCGTGGTGGCCGCTTGAACCGATATATACCGAGAGGTCGACGCCGTGCCCACCGCGAGGTTCTTCTTCGACGCAGGATCAGGCGCAGTCCTTTGGACGGTCACACCCGAGGACAAGGAGACGTGGGGGTACCCGGTCGAGCTGGACCGACTACCAATCAGTCCCGACCTCCACGAAAGCCTGCACAGGCTGATAGATCGCTACGATACGTCGTTGAACTGGGATTACCCCCCGCACCCGGGACCATGGCGTGAAGCAGAGTGTCACAACTTCAACGAAGCGGTACGCCGAACGCTCGGCCGCCTTCGCTCCGAGCTCGGCCCGACATGGCAGATTCACGACGAGTTCGGCGCACTCCACGAAGACCCGGACCTCGACCGCTACCTGGCTGACCCAGCCAGCTTCGTTCGCGTTTAACCTCATAGAACATATGTGTGACTGTACGAATCTGAGCGAACGTGCGGGTCAGTCCGGTGCCGATGGTTGCCGCTCGCCCCGGTGATCAGCCAGGTCATCAGCGGCGATGCAGGATCGATGTCATGCCCTCGTCCCCGGACTCGTAGGCGAGGCCGCGGATCACCACTACCGGGGCGCCGCGCCCACGATGCCCCAGGACAATCCCGCCGGCCGCGGCGACGAGATCGATGATGGTCTCCTCCTGGCGCTTGACCTTGCCATAGCCCTCGGTGTGCTCGCTAATGCGCAGCGGCGAGGTTCCGGCTGCGCCGATGGCGATGACGGTGGAGCCGCGCCGGTCCGCCCGGCCGTCGGAGTCCGCGATGACCACGGCCACCTGTACCCCCGTGGCGGTGGCGAGTTCGTCGCGCAGACACCGGGCGGACGCGTCGGGGTCGGCAGGCAGCAGCCACGCCCCGTCCGTCCCGGCACGGTCCACGCCAGCTGAAGTCAGCTGATATCCCAGCCGTTGCCGGGCAATGATCGGTCCGCGCGCGCCCGTCAGGAAGTAGTCCGAGGATTCGCCGAGGATGATCTGCACCATCTCGGCCGGCTTGCCGCTCTGTGCCGACAGCTGAAGGGCTTCCTCGCCAGGAGTCACGGCATCGAGCGCGACGTACCAGCCTTCGGAAACCGAGACGGGCTTGGAGGCGAGGACCAGGACATCGCAATGTTCGAGGGCGGTGCCCTGGTCGGTGAGGACGTCGGTGATGGCATCGGTGATCGAGGCACCTTCCCTGATCTCGGGGAAAGGCTCGATAGAAAAGGCGTGCAAGCCTGAGGTCGGAGTCACGGAGAGTTCAGCTCCTACGGCGGTTGTCCTCGGCGATCCATCGGCCGAGGAGAACGTGTGCCTCGGCCAGGTGGGCACGGCGGGTGCCGAGCGGGATGACGGTTCCCGTGAAGAGCCACGACAGCGGACTCGCTGGCGAATGCGTTCGCCGCACGCGCGCCGCGATGCTATCGACACTGGCCACAGCGCTGTAAACCTCGGATCTTGTCCAGCAGCTGACCTGGGAACGGGATCGGGCTGGTGCCCGCCAAGGGGGACCGGTATCCGCGCGGTGCGGTGGCCGCTGCGACAATGCGGACTCCGCGCCCCATTACACCGCAAGGGAGCATGGAGCCCGCACGTTTAAGGGGTCAGGCCAGCTCGGGGGTGAGGGGGCCACTGGCCAATGAGTCCGGTCGTGGGACTGGGAGGGCAGGGTGCTGGGATGGCGCGTCCGATGCCGAGTCCGCGTGCGGCGGACTCGACGTACTTTCTTTTGATCTCTGCGGTGTCAGCGTCGTAGCGTCGGCAGCCGCCGCAACCGACGACGTCCTCGTTCCAGTAGGCGATGACGAAGATGCCGTGGGGCGGGTCGAATTCGCCGGCTCGGGTGTCGGCGTAGCGGTCGTCGCATCCGTACAACGCCATCTGCTAGCCGCGACCCCTCGGCCGCCGCCCGTCGCGGAACCCGGCGTGCGCAAGCCGGCCTCGGAGGTCGACGCCGGTGACCCCGTCCGGCGTGAACGCAGCACCAGGCCGCACGCCGTCGGCCAGAATTGCCCGGAATCCAGCGCAATTGACGACCATAAGTCACCCTTGGCCTTCCTCCAAGAAATCAACAAGGAAGATGATCAAGGGTGATAGCGCCACCACTCTCAGCATCCACACACAAATGGAAGCGAATGCTCCACGGTAACGATCTCATTAAGCGAGACCATTGAGGTCGACCGGCGCGGGGATGAGCCTTCGCGGGCGCTCCGGTCAAGTCGCCTTCCAGTAGGGCAACTTGGCTCGCTCGCTCACCCGCTCACGCCTTTTCCTTGGCCACTACATGGAATTACGCCACACCCAGCTTCCCCCTACCTGACGGTGCGTCTGTTCTGGCACACTTCCCGCCACCCACCACTTACCCAAGGAAACGAGGTACGACCTTCCCCTCGCCGCAGCAAAAAACATGTGCGGCAACGACGGTGACTGCGCGGCGTGTTCGTCGCATCATCAGCCGTCACAGCGGGAGCGCGCTCGGGCGCACTGAATACCCGGCTGCAGGTGACTATCGGCCTCACCGTTGTCGTGCTCGCGCCGCCGCGTTCGCGCTGTCTGATCAACCTGCGTTCATCCGAAGGAACCCCCCAATGCACAGATTCCGCAAGTCTTCCCGAATATCAGGGCACACGCCGTCCCGTACCTCCGCCTCGCCGGCCCGTACGACCGGTCGCAGGAAGGCGCTCCTTTCCACGATGGCCGCCGCCCTGTCCGCAGGGATGCTGTTGGCTGTCGCGCCGCAGGCCCAGGCCGCCGTCACTGGCACGGTCGTGGGCGGGCAGGGCAACTTCAGCACCGTCAACCAGCGTTCGCTGCCTTCCCTGTCCTCCAACGTCACCGGAAGTTCTCCCGTCGGCGACCACATTCCGATGGCCTGCCGTACCACCGGCGACGTCGTCGAGAACAACTCCCGCTGGATCTGGTCCGGCGCCTACTACATCGCCGACGCGTTCATCCGCGAGGACACCGGCAACCTGCCGGTCTGCGCCTCCAGCCGCCCCACCGGTTGGACGGCCCTCAACATCGGCATGCAGAAGCAGGTGCGGGACCAGTGGTGCTGGGACGCGTCGGGTCTCACCATCGCCAACTACTGGGGCTACACGAACTACAACCAGTACGACTTCTGCCGTCTCGCCGCCCAGGGCAACAGCGGACTGGACTGCAACAACAGGCCGGCGACCCTGGGTGACATGGCCAACGGCCTGCACTCCATGGGCTTCCGCAACAGCGGCACCGACCTCTACCGCAACGCCTCCTTCGGGGAAACCCAGAACGAGATCGCGAACGGGCGTCCGTTCGCCGTCCGCATCGGCTGGACCTCCGGTGGCGGCCACATGAACGTGGTCTACGGCTACGACAGCGCCAGCAACATGATCGCGGTTGGCGACCCCTGGCCGAGCACCCAGACGTACACCTGGTGGAACTACTCCACCTACGCCGGGAACAACTCCTTCCGGTGGACCCACACGCGCATCGGCATCCACGCCTGAGGAGACGGACCACTATGCACCGCACAACTCGACGAGCCGCCACCCTGCTCGCCGCCACCGCCGCGCTCTGCACGGCGGTCGCTCCAGCTCAGGCCGCCGACGAGCCCACCACACCCGCCCCGGCCGACTACACCGCCGCTCAGCAGGTACTGCGCTCCGGGCAGGTCCACGACACCGTCTCCCGGTTCCTGTCGGCCGCCGAGCAGCACACGCCGGCCGGCGCTGCGGACGGCGGTACGGCGGGGAGCCCGAGGCGCGGCCTCGCGAACGGCCCGGCTAGCGCCCCCGGATTCGACCTCAAGAAGCCGGTCCCCTTCTACGAGTTGGCGCCGGAGTTCGTCACCGGCAGAACCAAGCCGACCGGCGGGTCGGCACTGCGGCTCTCCTATCTGGCCTCCCGCGTCTCGGCGGCCAACGGCCACCAGGCCGCCGTGCTGCTCGCCCCCGGCCAGGGCGGCCAGGCGGCGGGCTGGCAGATGGCCGGTATCCGCGACGGCGACGCGGACATCAGCGCGGCCGAGCGCGGCACGGACCAAGCGCGGACCTTCATGGAGCCGCAGATCCACGCCTGGTACCGGCTCACCGGCAACGGCTCCGTCGAGCCGCTGAACAAGGAGGCCGGCGTGGCGCTCCAGGGCAAGTCGCGCGTAACCCTCGCGACGTACCAACAACTCGTCACCAAGCGCTACGGGGACAAGCTGCCCGGCTCTCCGTACGACCGCAAGGGCCTGGCCGGCGGCTACGCCCCGGCCACCACGGCCTCCGCGACCGCTGACGACGCTGCGTCCGACTCGTCGCGACACTGGCTCCCCGCCGCCTCGGGAGCGGCCGCTCTGGCGGCCTCGGGCGCCGTGCTCCTGCGCGTCCGCCGCCGGCGCCGCGCGGCCTGACCCCGCTCGTCCCGCCCGCTCGGCGGCCCGGCCCTCCCCCTGTGGAGGGCCGGGTCGCCGAGGCGCAGTGGCCACTGCGTGGGGAGCAATGATTCGCGCGTTTCCCCTGCTGTCTGCTGCTACCTGCTTGTGTACGTCAGACAGTCCGCCGCGTCCCCAAGCGTCCGTCTTCAAACGGACCTTGCCCAGGTCAGGATGGATGCGAGACGGTGCGATGAGTGGGAGTGTGAGAAATCGGCCGCGGATCTTCCGTCTCAACGGTGCCGGGAACGGTTCGGCAGGGACTCTGCAATGGCGATGGAGGACGGTGCGAGCGCGGTTTCGCCGTCCGCGATGTCCCACAGGGCGTTCTGCAGCAGCCGGCCCCGGGTCCAGCCCGCCGCCCGCCCGCGGTCCAGGCCGAGAATCTCGGTGAGCATGTCAAAGCGGCGTCGCAGCACGCGCGAAGGGTCGCCCTTCGCGACGACGCCGTCCCACCGGCTGTCCAGGGCTGGCCACAGGTCGAAGCCGGGATCTCCGGCGAGCGGCTCGGGGTCGATGGCGAGCCACGGCTCGCGCTCCGCGGCGAGGATGTTGTCGTAGTGCAGGTCCCAGTGGAGGATCCGGTCGCCGGGTTCACTGACCAGTTCGGCCACGGCCGACGCCCAGCCGCGCACGAGTTGCTGGTCCGCGGGGTCGGCCAGAGCCATGACCGCGTGCGGAACCTGCTGCAACATCTCGGTGGCGATGTCACCGAGGGTTCGCAGTTCCTGCGGCGCGGGGACGGAGACCAACCGCGCCTGGATCTGGGCGAGGATGGTCATCGCGACATCGTCGTCCTCGATCGAGGCCAGGGTGCGGGCACCGTCCAGCCGCTCCAGCAGCATGGTGCTGCTCTCGGGATCGTGGTCGAGCAGCCGCACCATCCCCTCGCCGTTCCAGGTGCGCAGCCCGATGAGTGCGGCGGTGGTCTCCTCCCTGGGCATCTGGAGTTTGAGGACTGCACGCGTGCCGTCTTTGCGCAGCACCGGCAGCACCAGTGAGGCTTCCCCGGCCCCGATCTCGCCGTCCCGTTTCAGTTCCCAGCGGTCCAGGAAGTCAGCAGCCAGCGCGGGCAGTGCGGCGATCCAGGCCCTGCCCTGCGCGCCGAAGCCTCTGGCGTATGACGCCGCCAGAGGCTTGGGGACCTCGACCGCTGTCGCCGCGCTCATATCGAATCTCCCTCGCGAGTGGAATCGAGTCACGCAGTGGAGCATGTCAGCCGACCCGTCAGGGCATCCAGCGAGTTGATCCCGTCCCGGACCGCCCTGACGCCGGGCGTAGTCATCCAGCTTCTCCGTCGAGACGGGTCAGTAAGCTGTCGAAGATCTGCTCGCGTGCGACCTGTCTCTTGGCGGTCACGTCGTCCCGCTGGTGTTCGAGCACGGGCCGGAACTCGATCGTGGTGACGAAGAACGTGCAGGACTCGCAGATCGACTCGAAGTGGCAGTTCATCTCGACGGGGCGAGCACAGAAGCCGCTTCGTCCGGGGTGCCGAGCGCGTTGAAGACACCGATCCGGATCGCGTCGCACTGCCCTGCGTCGCCTGGAGTGTCAGTTGCTCCACCACACGGTGGCCCAGGCGCCGGCCGATGTCCTCGGCCTCGTCCACCATGGCCAGCGCGGCCGTACGGTCCCCGACATGAGCGCACGTGAAGCCGCAGGTCAGCAGCAGCGACGTACGGACGGCCTGCGCCTGAGGGAAGCGGTGTCATCCAATTGGCGGCCGGTCTCGGTGAGCAGGCCGATGGCGGCGCGATGGACGGGCACGCGTAGGGGGGCCCGGGGGGGGAGGACGCCGATGAGACGACCAGGGGCCACCTCACGCGGACCGCTCAGATCCAGGCACCCGATGTCAGGCAGCGAGCCCCGACCGCGCACCGCCCAGGAGTGTAGGCCCTGCCGCCCCGGCTTACGGGGCGATCAGGGTGCCGAGCTCGTGCCGGCTCACCGCGTCGGCCCCTGCGAGATGGTGGATGCCGGGCGCGTCGTTCGACGCCAGCTCCAGAAGGGCGGCGGCCAGGTCGGCGACGTGTACCGGTCAGCGGATGTCGTCGGTGAACAGGACGCCGCTGCGGGTGCCGGCGGCGAGCTCGTGCAGCGCCTGCTCATGTACCCGTCCCCGACGATCAGCGATGTGCGGGCGAAACAGCCTGCGGATACACCGCGAGGACCCGGTCTCCGCGGCCGCCTTCGCCGCTCCGTACGGGGTGACGGGGTCAGGGAGGCAGGTCTCGTCGTAGTGGACCCGGGCACCGGAGAACACGGCATCGCTGGAGACATGGACCAGGTGGCTTCCGTACTGCGCCGCGGGCTTCGCGAGCCGGACAGGCCCCTGGGCCGTCACCGCCCAGTCAGCCTTGCGACTCGAGGTGTTCATAACGAACTGCGGGCCAATCTCGGCCATGACGGCGTCGCCGCCGGCCCCCGCCTCATCAACGCCGCGGCCGGCCAGCCAAGCCCCGACTTCACTGGAATTTCAGTCCGCGCTGCCAGAGTGACGGAGAGCCGGTGACTGTTGTTGATGAGGCGGTCGAGGAGGGACTCGGTGACCACGAGGCTGGGGAAGAGCGAATACCAGTGATGAGGACATCGGGGCGGGCGAACTCACGCAGGCGCCGTTCTCAACAGGAACTTCAGCTTCTTCACCTCCCCGCCCAGGCTGTTCGTCGACGCCCGCACCGGCCCGGTCACCATCCAGTGCGGCGGAGCCGGTGCGCGGGTACCGGCACAGGGCTACCGACTCCTCCGGGGAGTCGGCCGCAACACCGGGCCACGGGTCACCGGTGGCATCGGGAACGACGCTCACGACCACCGTCGTGAACCGCTCCGAACTACAAGCGCCAGAGACACAATCCGCACCGCGCACCAATACAAAAGGCAGCCACGCCAGCCGACGAGTTCACCCGGAACACAGACGCCAGAAATCACCGCACGACTGACGTCATTCCGCTGCCCAAGCCACACCTTCATCCCTTCTCAGTCGGTTCGTCGCGGCCTTTCAGGATCCATCTCATTTCAAGGAGATCCATGAGATTCACACGGGTCGGCCTCCTGACAGCGGCGGCGGCGCTGCTGCTCGCACCGATCACGCCCACGTCGGCCTCGGCCTCCGCCCCGGCTCCACAAGCGAAAGCAGCGGCCGAGCGGCCGGACTTCCAGCTTCCCTTCCCCTGCGACAGCGTGATCGAGCTGAAGACCTACCGGGGTCATAACCCGGACGACAAAAAGATCGACATGTACCGGCAGGGGATGCGGGAGGGAAGCCCCGTCCTGGCCTCAGCCGACGGCTATGTGCACGAAAACTTCTCTCCGGGCGGGCTGGAGATCCGGCACGGCGGCGGATGGTTCACCACGTACATGCACATGACCGGCGTCGCGAAGGCCGGCACGTGGGTCAAGCGCGGTGACGTGGTCGGCTACATGGGGGATGTCGGATCGGAAGGCAAGCCGCACCTGCACTACGAGCAGCTTTACAACCCCGACAGCGACCAGGACGCCGACAACCAGCACATCGTCAACCCCGTCCTTCAGGGGCGGGGGCCGTTGGTCATGGACCCCGACAACCCGATCACCATGACCAGCACGAACTGCGGTGTGTCCACAGGCAGCAGCCTGTTCGCCCAGTCTCCGGACCGTTCCGGTGTGTTCCAGTGGTCCGGCAACGGCACCGCCTGGAACAAGGTCGGCGGCGCCGCCGGAACCCTCTACGCCGGCGGAGCCGGCCTGTTCGCCACCAACCCCACCAACGGCGACCTCTACAAGATGAACGGGCCCAACAACTGGAGCAAGGTCGGCGGCCCCGGCAAGACCTTCGCCGTCACCGGCAACAGCCTCTTCGGGCTCTCCCCCGACGGCAACGCCGTCTTCCAGTGGTCCGGCAACGGCACCACCTGGAACAAAGTCGGCGGCGCCGCCGGAACCCTCTACGCCGGCGGAGCCGGCCTGTTCGCCACCAACCCCACCAACGGCGACCTCTACAAGTTCAACGGGCCCAACAACTGGAGCAAGGTCGGCGGCGCGGGCCACCAGTTCGCGGTCGCCGGAGACGCGCTGTACGGCCTGTCGCCCAGCAGCGACGCGGTCTTCAAGTGGAGCGGCAACGGCACGACCTGGAACAAGGTCGGTGGTCCCGCCTCCTTCATCGTGGGCCGATAGCCGGCGACGTCACCAGCGGACGGGCCCGGGCCTCCGGGGCTGGGCCCGTCCGCTCTCCCCTCTGGAGCCACGTGTTCTCACGCATCACTCTGGCTGCTGCCTTCGTCACGGTCTCGCTCGGGATGCTCCCCGCCGTCGCCGCCCCAGCACCTGCCCAGGTCTCCGCCACCGCCTCCGCGAACATCGACTCGGTCACCACCAACCCGGTGACCCCCAACTCGGTGACCACCAACCCGGTGACCACCAACTCCGTGACCACCGGAGACTTCGTCCGGGTCTACAACCCCGGCACCGGGGAATCACAGCCCTGGTACATAAACGACCACACCTTCATCCGTGACGAGGCCACCGGGACCTGGCACCTGTTCGGCATCACCCACGCCGAACCGGCCGACCCGGAGAACGAGGACTCGTTCGCACACGCCACGGCACCCAGCCTGCGCGGGCCATGGACCAAGCAACCCATGGCCCTGACGGTCGACCCCTCCTACGGAGAGTCGCACCTGTGGGCACCGCACGTCATCCGCTCCGGCTCCACGTACTACATGTTCTACGCGGGCGGGCAGACCATCGGCGACCCTTCCAGGAGCCAGATCAATCTGGCCACCTCCACCGACTTGATCCACTGGGAACGGCGGCCCGGAGGGCCACTGTTCCGCGACGGACTCGAAGCACGCGACCCGATGGTCGCCCGGGTCGGATCCCAGTGGGTCATGTACTACACCGCCACCGAGACGGCCACCGGGGGACGCAACATCGTCGCGTACCGGACGAGTCCGGACCTGGTCACCTGGAGCTCACGCAAGACCGCGTTCACCGCCCCCGGCGACGGCTGGACCGAATCCCCGTTCGTGACACAGCGCAATGGTCTCTGGTACCTGTTCATCGGTGGCTCCGCACCGGCCGACTATGTCGGGGCCGAGGTGTACGCCAGCTCCGATCCGCTGCACTTCACGGCCACCGGCCAGGTGGGCCGCCTGCCGTCCCACGCCGCTGAAGTCGTCACCGACCGCGACGGTAGTCAATGGCTCAGCAGCGCGGGCTGGGGCACTGGCGGAGTGGACCTGGCACCGCTCACCTGGCAGGCGCGGCCCTACACTCCGCGTCATCTGTACGCGCTGAGCCCCGACAAGAGCGCCGTCCACCAGCGGACGGCCGGAAACTCCTGGACGAGGATCGGTGGACCGGCAGGCACACTGATCGGCGGCGACGGTGGCCTGTTCGCCACCGACCCGACCACCGGCGACATCTTCAAGTACAACGGCACCCCGGACGCCTGGACCAAGGTCGGCGGCCCAGGGGCCCAGTTCGTCGTCACCGGCGGCACACTGTATGGGCTCAGCCCGGACAAGAAAGCCGTCTTCCGGTGGACCGGATCAGGGACCACCTGGACGAAGATCGGCGGACCCGCCGCCACGCTGTACGCAGGCGGCGCCGGCCTGTTCGCCACCAACCCGGCCACCGGCGACATCTTCAAGTACGACGGCACCCCGGACAAGTGGACCAAGGTCGGCGGGCCCGGAAAGACCTTCGCGGTCACCAACGAGGCACTGTACGGCCTGTCGCCCAACGGTAGTGCGGTCTTCACATGGACCGGGTCGGGCACGACCTGGACCAAGGTCGGCGGACCGGCCGGAACCCTCTTCGGCGGTGGCGCCGGGTTGTTCGCCACCAACCCCGGCAACGGCGACCTCTACAAGTTCAGCGGCGTACCGGACAACTGGTCCAAGGCCGGTGGTCCCGGGAAGACCTTCGCGGTCGCTGGTGACCGGCTCTATGGGCTGAGTCCTGACAAGAGCGGCATCTTCCAATGGTCCGGGTCAGCGGCCTTCCAGTGGACCAAGGTCGGCGGACCCGCCGCGGGCATCGTCACCGAATAGCGATCGCCACACACACTTCCCCTCTCCCCTATCGCACCCCCGTCCAAAGGAGATGCATGAGGATCACATGGGCCGGCTTCCTGGCGGCGGCAGCACTGCTGCTCGCACCGGCCACAGCCCTCCTGCCCGCCGCCCCGGCGGCGGCCGCGACCACCGCGACAGTCCCGGCGGCGAACACCAAGGTCGCCGCCACTCCCCCGTTCCAGCTTCCCATTCCCTGCGGGCAACGCTGGACGACGTCCACGCACGATGGACACGCCAGCCAGTACATGGTCGACATGGTCTCGTCCGGTGGAGCCACCCAGGGCACACCCGCCCTGGCCTCGGCGGGCGGACGCGTCGTGACCTCACAGTTCGACAGTCAGGCCGGTAACTTCATCGTGATCGACCACGGTGGCGGCTGGCAGACCCGGTACCTGCACCTGGACCGGCGCGACGTCGCCGTCGGCGACGACGTGGAGCAGGGCCGACAGATCGGCGTCGTCGGCAACACCGGCAGTTGGACCACCGGGGCGCACTTGCACTACGAGCAGAAACTGAACGGCTCCGTCGTGCAGGCCACCATTGACGGGCACCAAGTTCCCGTCACGTGGGAATACAACCAGCATTTCGAGACCAGCGGCAACTGTGCTGTGTCAACCGGCAGTAGCCTGTTCGCTCAATCCCCGGACCGTTCCGGCGTCTTCCAATGGACCGGCAACGGGAGCAGCTGGGTCAAGGTCGGTGGACCGGCGGGCCAACTGTACGCGGGCGGCGCCGGTATATTTGCCACTAATCCCGACAACGGGGACCTGTTCAAGATGAACGGGCCGAACAACTGGAGCAAGGTCGGCGGACCCGCAAAGATCTTCGCCGTCACCGGCAACAGCCTCTTCGGGCTCTCACCCGACGGCAGCGCCGTTTTCCAGTGGTCCGGCAACGGCACTGTGTGGAACAAGGTCGGCGGCGCCGCCGGAACCCTCTACGGCGGTGGAGCCGGCCTGTTCGCCACGAACCCGACCAACGGTGACCTCTACAAGTTCAACGGGCCCAACAACTGGAGTAAAGTCGGTGGCGCTGGGGCACAGTTCGCCGTCACCGGTGACAGCCTGTTCGGACTCAGCCCCGACAAGAGCGCCGTCTTCCAATGGACCGGTAACGGTACCGCGTGGAACAAGGTCGGCGGGGCAGCCGGAACCCTCTACGGCGGTGGAGCGGGGCTGTTCGCCGCCAACCCCACCAACGGGGACCTGTACAAGATGAACGGGCCCAACAACTGGAGCAAGGTCGGCGGGCCCGGCAAGACCTTCGCCGTCGCCGGAGACGCGCTGTACGGGCTGTCGCCCAACAGCGACGCGGTGTTCCGGTGGACCGGTAACGGGACGGTGTGGCACAAGGTCGGCGGCCCCGCATACTCCATCGCGGGCCGGTAACCGGCGTCACCCCAAGCGGCCCACCGGAGCCGTCCCCCTGACGCGAGGGTTTCGGTGGGCCGCTCTTCCACGCCGTCGATCACCGCTTCCATCAGCCCTTCAGATCGCCCTCAAGGGCCCAAAGGCCTGGCGGAGTTCCTCGGAGCGATTGCTCTTCTTGCGGCCGGTGGCGACCAGGCTCCGGCGGCCTGGGCGCCCGGTAATGCGGGCGTCGAGAACGGCACGTTCGGCGGCACGGATGATGGGGCGACCGCAGCCGTCGGGGCAAATGCGCCGGGCGCCGCGGTGGCCCCACTGATCGTGGCGGCTGCGGCAGCCGTCGCGGCGAATGTTCGCGACCCTGCGGCCACGCGGACACCCCACTTCTGCAGCGAGCCCCTCGTCCTTGGGGCGGACGGTGCAGAAGCATCATCACGCCTTCTGCCACTGACCTGCCCGCGACACCCCGCACCGGGTGATGCGGGAAATCGCACCGCACCCACCTCTGAAGGGCGCCGATGCTCGGTACAGGAACCAGCGCGGCAGGGAGTCAGCGGCGGCCGATCAGCACGGTGAAGACCGCGTTCTCGATCAGCCCGTCACCCTGGGCGTGCTGGCGCAGCAGGTTCAGGGCCTGGGCCTCGAACTTGGGCCAGCGGTCACCGAACAGGGGGCGAGCGGCGAACGAGGTGGAGGAGAGGTAGCCGAGGACGCGTTCAGGGCTCCATTCCCTACGCACGTCGAACCGGTGCTCCTCGATGTGGGACAACGCTGACTCGGCCATGATCTCGGCGTACGGACGGTCGGGCGCGTTGTAGGTTCCGGCCCGGCCGGCGCGCCGCTCAGCGCCCAGATAGGTCTGGATCAGCTCTCGCAGGGCGTCGGTCCAAGCGGACCGTGCGGTCCATAAGCTCCCATCCGCCATGACCACCGCGCTCCCCCGGGGCGCGGTGCACCCGTCGAGCATCGTGAGGACCTTCTGCTGATCCATCCAGTGGACGCTCGGCAAACGGTGACCAGGTCCGCCTTCCACCCCGCGGTGGGCGGGGTGAAGTCCTCCGCCCGGCTGTGGTGCAGCCGCACGATGGTGTCCGGCAGGGCCTCGAGTGCGATCTCGGCTTCGGTGAGCATTCCTGCATCGGCCTCCACCACGTCGATCTCGGCGAACGCCGTGTGCAGAGCGAGAGGAACCTGGCCGGTGCCGGATCCCAGGTCCAGCAGAACCGGCGAGGCCGCCTGGCGGCATCTCGCGGACAAGGCCCGTCAGCCGGCGGGGCATTCGGCGGTGACTGCACCCCCCTTGCCTCTTGTGCCTCTTTGATCCCTTTTCTGCGCCTTTCTGGTTGTCCTCCTTGTGCGCTGGGTAAGGCGAGACGGTGCCGTTCCGCCTCCGGCAGCGGTGGGACCCGCCACGAAGTCGGCGAACGGCCCGCACGCGGACCCGATGCGTTCACGGGAACCTTCGGCGTGGAAAGGCGCGCACCGTTCCGGGGCCCTCCCTGATCACGTCGACGGTTCCGATGACAGGGGGATACTCATGAGCACCGATGCGCGACCCGAACCCGGGCTCTCACCCGAGAGGCTGGCCTTCTTCACCGATGCGATCTTCGCGATCGCGATGACGCTACTGGCGGTGGAACTGGAGCACCCGGACGACAAGCAGCTCCACTCCGGTGGCGCACTGTGGGAATTCCTGGTCGACCAGTGGGGCTCCTACCTCGCGTTCGCGCTGGCGTTCGCGCTTCTCTGGTCGGTCTGGCGCCGCCACCACCAGCTGATGGACCGCGTCCGCCGGCTGTCCAAGGCGTTCGCGTTCTGGCATGCGCCGTTCCTGCTCCTGGTCGCCTTCCTGCCGTTCCCGACCACGGTCGTCGGCGCCTCGATCGCCAATCCGACCGCGCAGACCCTGTTCGCCGGCACGATGGCCGCCATGGTCTGCTGCGAGGCGACCGTCAAAGAGCTTTCCGTCGCAGCCGGTCTGGCCACCGACGACCCGGCCGCCATCCGCCACCACGCCGGCGCGTCCTGGTCCGTCGGCCTCTGGTTCGCTCTCAGCGCCGCCCTCGCCTGGCTGCTCCCCTACGCCTACGTCATGTGGTTCCTCGCCCCCCTCGCCGCCACCTACGGCGGACGCCTCCTGACCCGCCTCCGGGCACGCAGGGCGGCAACGGTTTCCGTGCCGTGAAAGTGCGGCGCACCGCCCCCCCCCGTCGCCGGATCCGTCGGACACTGCCTGGGGCGTGTCTGACGGATCCGCGGGAGAACCCTCGCATCATCCGTACGAGTATCCGCCGCATGTGGCGACTCGTACGGGGCAGCTTTTGGGCGCCCCCACCGTAGACAGAAGGAAGGATGTCCATGCGACGCCTCGTCCCGAACGCCTTCGGCCCGCTCGCCGCCGCGGTGCTGGTCACCCTCGCCGTACCCGGATCCACGTCCGCCGCGTCCGGCCAACTCGTCCTCAACGGACGTACCTTCACCGACCCGCCTTCCGGCTGCTACCGCAACCTGAACGCACCCCTGTCGGTACAGAACCGAACCCGCACGGTTGCGTTCATCCACACCACCCAGGATTGCACCGGTCCCGCCCAGTCGGTGCCTTCCGGCGGAACCTACGCGGCCAGCTCGGGGCACAGCGTCCGCATCTAGAGACTGCTCATCGCGACAGCGCGCACATTCCATCGGACACGCCCTTCAGGCTGCCTCGGTGCGCCGCTGCGGCGCCTTCCCCCGAGGGGGCTCCTCTTTCCCTTCCTCACCGCGAGGCTGACCGTCTTCACGCGGCGGCCGTCGATGCGCGCGACTTCTTCGCGGGCGTCTTCGATCGGGTATCCCGCGTCCTGGAGCATGCGGATGGCCGTCTCCAGGGACAGCATCCCGGTGCTGACGCCCTTGACGACCTCGTCGAGGACGGCGGCCCGGTCGGTGGGGGTGTGCGGGCCGAAGACGAGCCGTGCGGGGCACTGCTCACCGACCGGCCATCCGCTGGCCTGGCCGGCCTGGTGGTGGCGCTGCACCATTCTGAGCAGCGGTCCGTACTTGCGGGCGCGTGCGAGGCGCATGGCGTCGATGAGGGAGTCGAGGGGGCCGAGGCTGAGCTGGAGGGCGTAGCCGCTGGCGGCGTTGAGGGCCTCTTGGGTCATCTTCGCGCCGGGGGAACTACCGGGCGAATCGGGGCCCGAGAGGAACGGGCTGCGGCGCGGGCGGTGGCGATGAGCAACGCCGCCGCGGTGACGCACACGGACGACACGACCGCCGCCACCACGCCGCTGACCAGGAGCAGCGTGACGGCCAGGGCGGACGCGGCGACCGTGCCGAGGAGGGCCCAGAGGACGAAGACCCTGCGGGAGGCCCCGGACCCGCCGGGAGCGGGCGGGGCCGGGTGCAGCGTCGCCCAGCAGGCGTCCGCCTCCTGCTGTTCCCGGGCGAGCTGCTTGCGGGCCCGTGAACGGAGCATGGCTCCTGCCGCGGCCCCGCCGCCCGTCACCGCGCACACCGCCTGCCACGGCGCCGGGACGAACAGCAGCAGCGCGACCGCGGCGAGGGCCGTCCACCCGCACACGCAGGCCCAGGCGGCGAGCCGCCCGGAGCGCGGGCGGTCGTCGCCGGCCCGCAGGTCCGTGACGGCGGGCACGTACCAGGCACTGCCCGCCAGGAAGATAGCTGTCGCTCCGACGGCCGGGACGATGTGAGACATGAGCTTCCTCTTCCGGTGCTCAGTGCCGTGCTCAGTGCTGAGCCGGCTCCAGCGCGGCGGCTTCGGGGTGGTGCAGGTCGAACGCCGGGGACTCGGAGCGGATGCGCGGCAGGCTGCTGAAGTTGTGCCGCGGCGGCGGGCAGGAGGTGGCCCACTCCAGCGAGCGGCCGTAGCCCCACGGGTCGTCGACCTCGACCGCCTTGCCGTACTTGGCCGTCTTCCAGATGTTGTAGAAGAACGGCAGGAAGGACAGGCCGAGCAGGAACGAACCGATCGTCGAGATGGTGTTGAGCGCGGTGAATCCGTCGGCGGCGAGGTAGTCGGCGTACCTGCGGGGCATGCCCTCGGCGCCGAGCCAGTGCTGCACCAGGAACGTGGCGTGGAAGCCCACCGTGAGGGTCCAGAAGGTGATCTTGCCGAGCTTCTCGTCCAGCATCTTGCCGGTGAACTTCGGCCACCAGAAGTGGAAGCCGGCGAACATCGCGTAGACGACCGTGCCGAAGAGCGTGTAGTGGAAGTGCGCGACGACGAAGTACGAGTCGGAGACGTGGAAGTCCAGCGGTGGCGCGGCCAGGATGACGCCGGTCAGGCCGCCGAAGACGAACGTGACCAGGAACCCGGTGGCCCACAGCATCGGGGTCTCGAAGGACAGGGAGCCCTTCCACATGGTGCCGATCCAGTTGAAGAACTTCACCCCGGTCGGGACCGCGATCAGGAACGTCATGAAGGCGAAGAACGGCAGCAGCACGCCGCCGGTCACGTACATGTGGTGTGCCCAGACGGTCACCGACAGGCCGGCGATCGAGATCGTGGCCGCGATCAGGCCCCAGTAGCCGAACATCGGCTTGCGGGAGAAGACCGGGATCACCTCGGAGACGATGCCGAAGAACGGCAGCGCGAGGACGTAGACCTCCGGGTGGCCGAAGAACCAGAAGAGGTGCTGCCAGAGCAGGGCGCCGCCGTTGGCCGGGTCGAAGACGTGCGAGCCGAACTTGCGGTCCATCTCCAGGGCGAAGAGCGCGGCGGCCAGGACGGGGAAGACCAGCAGGATGAGCACGGCGGTCAGCAGCACGTTCCAGGTGAAGATCGGCATGCGGAACATCGTCAGGCCGGGTGCGCGCATGCAAATGATCGTGGTGATGAAGTTGACGGCGCCCAGGATGGACCCGAAGCCGGACAGGGCCACCCCCATGATCCACATGTCGGCGCCGACCCCGGGCGAGTGCACCGAGTCCGACAGCGGTGCGTAGGCGAACCAGCCGAAGTCCGCGGCGCCCTGAGGAGTGAGGAAGCCTGCCGCCGCTATCAGGGAGCCGAACAGGAAGAACCAGTAGGCGAGCATGTTCAGCCGGGGGAACGCCACGTCGGGCGCGCCGATCTGCAGCGGCATGATCCAGTTGGCGAATCCGGTGAACAGCGGCATCGCGAACAGCAGCAGCATCACCGAGCCGTGCATCGTGAACGCCTGGTTGAACTGCTCGTTCGACATGATCTGCGTGCCCGGGCGGGCGAGTTCCGCCCGCATCAGCAGGGCCATGAGGCCGCCGACGATGAAGAACACGAACGCCGAGACGAGATAGAGCGTTCCGATCTTCTTGTGGTCGGTGGTCGTCAGCCACTCCACCATCGGGCTGCGGGGAGCCTTGACGGCTCGCTCGCTGACCACGGGGCGCCCGTCGACGGGCCCCCTCCCCTTCGTACCCACCGTGTCCACTGGTCGCGGACCTCCGCTCTCATGTTGCTGAAGACGACGGCAGGGAAGGGCAGGCGAACGGCCCCGCGCGAGGCGGAGCGTCATTGCCCTTCCCCTCCGCCATCACATGATCAGCCAGAGCGGCAGCCCGGCGGAGGGGCCGGGCAGGTCGTCGGGCGGGGGCCGTTGGTCCCTGCTTCCCGGTCCGTGGAGGAGTCGCGTGACCCCCTCCCACCTGCGGGGGTGTCCGCCATGAACGCAGAGCCGACCGGCCCGGCCCGCCATCACTACCCCGGGAAGTGGCTGGTGCAGTTCGCCGACCGCATCCTCGTGGTCTGCCCGTGCTGCGGCGGCCGCGCGCTCGTCGTGCCCAGGCCCCGGGCTTTCCGAGCGCCCAGGACGTCCTGCGCGGTGAGTGCTGCGGTGGAGATCGCGTCGAGGGTGTCACTGGGGAGGTCGGCCGGGCACTGGTAGCGGTACTTGGTCTTGTTCCGCTTGGTGTCATAGTCGTAGAACTCGGCGTCGGTGGGGATCGTGGCCAGCGGCGGCAGAGGCCGCCACACCCGAGCCGGTGTAGGGGATGTCCAGGCACTCCAGTAACCCCTGGAGCTTGCCGTCCTCGGCGTACTGCCCGGCGATGGCAAGGAACGCCACATCGGCACCGCGGACCTCGTCTGCGAAGGTCTTGTCGGAGGCGTCGAGGAGTGCGGTGGCGTAGCCCTGCCGTTCGAGGGACTGCCATGGGGCGCGGCCGGACATCAGCGACCGCTCCCGCTCGGTGGAGCTGCCGCCGGAGACGACAGCGGTTGGGGCGGGCTCGAAGGGCTGCATCGTCATGGCACTCCAGTGGTGCTGGGGTGGATTGGTCTTGTCTCACACGTACTGGCCTGCGGTGGCGTTACGGTCGGAGACTGAGCCGGGCGGCGCTCGGCCGTGCCGGGCAGGTCCTGCTGATTCGGAGTGCACGTGATCCCTCTTTCGTTGGAAGCCGTCGCGGCCGCCGTCGGCGGCCGTCTGTGCGACGTGCCGGATGCGGCCGTGCTGGTGACCGCGCCAGCGGCGGTCGACTCGCGCGCGGTCGTACCGGGTGGCCTCTTCGCCGCACTGGCCGGTGAGCACGTCGACGGGCACGCGTACGCAGCCGACGCGGTGAAGGCCGGGGCGGTGGCGGTCCTCGCCGCCCGCCCGGTCGGTGTTCCGGCCGTGGTCGTCGACGACGTGCTGGACGCGCTCGCCGCGCTGGCCCGCACGGTGCTGGCCGAGGTGCCCGAGGCGATCGTGATCGGGCTGACCGGCTCGGCGGGCAAGACCAGCACGAAGGATCTGATCGCGCAGGTGCTCCCCGAGCTCGGGCCGACGATCGCCACGGTGAAGTCGTTCAACGGCGAGATCGGGATGCCGCTGGCCATCACGCACCTGGACCGGGACGTGAAGTTCATCGTGCTGGAGATGGGCGCCCGCGGCATCGGCCACATCTCCCACCTGACAACCATCGCCCCGCCGACGGTCGGCCTGGTATTGAGCGTGGGGACCGCGCACGTCGGCGAGTTCGGCGGCCGCGAGCAGATCGCCCAGGCCAAGGGCGAACTCGTCGAAGCCCTCCCCGCCAAGGGGCTGGCCATCCTCAACGCCGACGACCCGCTGGTGGCCGCCATGGCCCCCCGCACCCGCGCTCAGCTGCTGACCTTCGGCACTACGCCGGGCGCCGACGTACGGGCGGTGGACGTGACGCTCGACTCGGCGGGCCGGGCCTCCTTCACCCTCGTCGCCGCCGGCTGCGACGCGCGGGTCAGCCTGACCCTTCACGGCGCGCACCACGTGTCCAACGCGCTGGCCGCGGCAGCGGTGGCGATCGGGCTGGGCGCCGATGTGGAGAAGACCGCCGACGCGCTCTCCCGCGCGGTGCTGGTGGCGTCCGGACACATGGAGGTCACCGACCGGCCCGACCAGGTACGGGTCATCAACGACGCGTTCAACGCGAACCCCGATTCCATGAAGGCAGCGCTCACCACCTTGGAGGCCATGAGCAGCGGGCGGCGGACCATCGCGGTGCTGGGAGAGATGAAGGAGCTCGGCGCCGACGGCGGCGACGGGCACCGGCAGGTCGGCCGCCTCGTCGCCGCTTCCGGTGTGCAGGTGCTGATCGCGGTAGGCGGCGCCGACGCGCAGGCGATGGCTGACGCCGCCCAGGAGAACAACCCGAACCTGACCGTGGTCAGCGCCCTCGACCGGGACCACGCCCTGATGCTGGCCCGAGACCTGCTACAGCCCGGCGACATCGTCCTGGTGAAGGGCTCCCACAGCGTCGGGCTGGAGCACACCGCCGAACGGCTGGCCCAGCCCGACACCGTGGTCAGCGACCGCTAGACGGCGGTCAGCGGCCGGGCCGACGAATCCAGGAGCAGCGCCTCCCAGCTCGGCTACCGCCACCGAGGGCGTTGTGTGCCAGGACCGGCCGGTCGTCGTCATCGTGGCCGGCCAGCCCGGCGCCGGATAGACAGCGATCGCCGAACGCGCCTACGTCTTCCATGGCACCGACACCGTCGCCTCGATCCGCCTCCGGATCCGCTCGTGACCGCCGGGCAGAACTTAGCGCATCCAGCCAGGTGTTTCGACGCCCGTGCAATCGTTCCAGGCACGGCAGAAGGCACGGGATTGCGAGCCCACTGCCGCCCAGAGAGACTTGAGGTCGAACCCCCTGTCCCAGGCGTTCAACAGAGCTTCGAAGAATCCGGTGGCAACAGCCGTCCTGTCCTCTTCACTGCTTTCACCTGAACCTGTTCCAAGAGCTGGAAGAGGTGTCGGGTCTGCTCCGGAGTGAACTCGGACGAGTGCTCGCCAAAGACCCTACCCAGATTCGCAAGCCGAATCGTCAACGGCGGAACGTCACCTCCGTCCTCCACAGCGGAGTCCGCTGACAAACCTCGCCAGGCCTTGACCTCGGCACGGTCAGCATCCGCCAGGACGTCGCTGACACCGACCAGCTCCTCCCACCATGACGGAGTCGCCATCCGTGACCTCCCTACATCTGTGCTGATTCACGCCATAGCATCCCCCATCGCCTGAATCGGGCCTTCGGCAACCCCCTACTACCTGACCATGATCCGCCGGACAGTCCTTAGCCCAAGGGTCATGGACGGCGCTGTCGACCTCTTCACAGTCGGCCACGGCCGTCGACCCAGCCAGGGCCTCGGTCATGAGCCATGCTGCCCGCTCCTCCCAGGAGGTTCCCCTCGCCGTTTTGAGGACGCGCTCTGCCTCGGGCACGAACAGGGATACGAGCTACACCAGCTCATAGTTACTCAAGTCAAGGCTCACAGCGCCATCATCACCCATTCGCACGCAGCCCGGACCGACATCAACGCACCTGAGACGTCCTCTGTGGCTTTGTCCGCGATTGACGGGTTCTGGCACAGACCTTGGGGACTGATCACGGAGCGTCACCTAGGTGTTCGATTGCGAGAGGGCGCGTAAGTCTCGTGTGCCCGCTGTCCTGTGACAGTGCGTGTTGATCGTTGTCATCGAAGGCTGGTGATCATTACGTTCGTATCATCGAAAGCTTTAGCGGCATAACTAGGCATTTGGCCGTCTCCACGAGGCAACGTACCGATCCACACGCAGACCGGTCAGTGTCCAGCACACGAGCGCCCTGCGCACGTCGTTTCGATGAGGACCGGCCAGGCGGCACAGGAGGATCGAGTGGCAACAAATAAGGTGCCCGAGAGGCTGGATCCGAACATTGAGTTGGCCGCGCAGGCTGGTGATCCGGCCGCAATGAGAATCGCGAGCCAGCAGCTGGCCGCCTACGCCCAGCGCGCAAGCTCTCTGGCCGATGAATGGCTGTATTTGGCAGCGGAGGGTGGAGATCCTGAGGCGATGTACGGGCAGGCCCAAGCCCACTTCTTGGAGAAGGGGGAAGCCGCCCGGGAGGCCTGGTGGTACTGGTTGAGGCACGCTGCAGATGCAGGCTGGCTTGCGGCGATGGAGGACATGGTCCGCTACAGCGCGAGCGAGGACCAGTATGAGTTCTGGCTTCGGAAAGCCGCCGTAGGCGGGGCTCCAGGTTCGATGCTGACCCTCGCCGATCTGCTGACGAAGAGGGGTGAGGCAGCCGAAGCGGAACACTGGTACCGGGCAGCCGCGGACATGGGTCTCCCGCTCGCCCGCTCTAGCCTCGTCCACTTCTTGACCAGGCGGGGCCGTTTGACCGAAGCCGAGCAGTACGTGAGGTCGCAGGCCCAAGCAGGCTCGTTGGCGGCCACCGAACTATTGGCCGGGGTCCTTCAAAAGCTCGGTCGAGCCGAGGAAGCCGCCACGTGGCGTGCGCAGATCGATACATTGCGCGAGCGCAGGGCCGAGCACGATCGCGGGGCGTGGGTAGAAGGGACGGGGGGACTCGAAGTTGCAGAAGTCGCGACGACGGCGCTAGTAACCACCGCCGTCGTGCCATTCCTTCAAACTCTCGCAGCCAAGGTTGCCGAAGATGCTTATGGGCAGGCTCGCCAGCTGGTCCGCCGGCTCCTGCGCAGAAACGGCAGGGACGACGGCATCGAAAATTCATCGCAGCCCTCTGAGTTGGCCGCAGGGAACGAACCAGGGCTTACCGTCCTCCAGGACGCCGATGCAGGCATCACGCTCTTTCTCTGGTCGAATGCGTCGGACGAGGCGCTGCGGGCTCTCTCCTCGCTCGATTTGGGTGAGCTGACGCTCCGCAGGCCGGATCAGGGACAGGTCCAACTGGTGTGGCACCCGGCATCCGGTAAGTGGAATATGCGCGGCTTCTGAGCACATACGGCCACGGGAAGATGCCAGTAGTGCCTCGCGTGCGTTGTGCGGTCTGGTGACCCACCTCACAGGATGCTTGCCCTCCGGCAGTCGGAGATGACACTCCGCCATGTCTCTGGGGCTCTACCGCGGTCGGCCGTGGACGGTCATGGTGCTGGTCATGCACACCGATGCATCATTCTGGGACTTGCTCGTGTTCGACGGGATCGACGACGTGGATGTCGAGGCGGTGACGGCCACGTTCGGCACGGTCGAGGTGGAAGCACGAGGCCGAGTGACGGGGGCGGAGTGTCCGGATTGCGGCTGCTTCTCGGACCGGGTGCACGATCGCTATCAGCGCAGGTTGAAGGATCTTCCACTCGCTGGGCAGAGCTTCGTGATTCGGTTGGCGGTCCGGCGCTTCATCTGTGGAGCGGACGACTGTCCACGCCGGACGTTCGCCGAGCCGTTCTCCCGGCTGGCCGCCCCGTATGCACGGTCCACCACCCGGCTCAACCATGCCCTGGAGCGAGTGGGGCTCGCGCTGGCTGGGCGGGCCGGCGCCCGGCTGGCCGCCCAGCTGGGCTTCGGCGCGGGAAGGATGACCCTATTACGCAGGGTCGTGGCGCTGCCTGATCCGCAGTTCGGCACGCCGCGTGTGCTGGGCGTGGACGACTTCGCGATCCGCCGCGGTCACGCCTACTCCACCGTCTTGACCTGTGTTGAAGCCCATCGGGTGGTCGATGTCCTGCCGACGCGTGAAGCCGGGCCGCTGGCTGCGTGGCTGATCCGCCACCCTGGCGTGGAGATCATCTGCCGGGACCGGGCCGGTGCCTACGCCGAAGGGGCCCGGCGCGGTGCCCCCGATGCTCTGCAGGTCGCTGACCGGTTCCGTCTGTGGCAGGGCCTTGGTCGGGCCGTGGAGACCTGCGTCGCCGCACACCGAGACCGCCTGGGTAAACCGTCGCCCAGCGGCATGTCGCCGGCCACCTGGCTGACTTCCGCTCGGGTGCAGGACGACTCGGTGCCTATCGGCCGACGGGCCGAGAGAAAGAAGGCAGCACATGCCCTGGTCCACGAGATGCTCGCCCAGGGCCACTCACGCCGGGCGATCGCCCGGCACTTGGGCTGGGGCCTCAACACCGTGCTCCGGTACGCGAACGCCGCACGCTGGCAGGACACGATCCGCGAGAACCGGACCCGGCCCAGCCGACTCGACCCCTACAAGCCCTACCTGGAGCGACGATTCGCCGAGGGATGCACCAGCGTCACCCAACTCCACGGCGAGCTCGTTGCCAACAACGCGCCCGTCACATACCAGATGGTCCACGCCCACATCGCCAGCCTCCGCGTGGCTCCGACCGGCGCGCCGCCGCGGTCGCCGACGGTGCGCCAGGTGACCGGGTGGATCACCCGACACCCCGCCGCCCTGACCGAGGAAGACCGGGCCAGCCTGAAGGACGTCCTGGCCCGCTGCCGGACACGGCTGCCGGGCACGTCCGCGATTTCGGTGAGATCCTCACCGGCCGCCTTGGCGCCACGCTCCCTGCCTGGATCGACGCAGTCGACGCCAGCCAGCTGCCCGGGCTCACCGGCTTCGCACTTCACCTCCGCCGAGACCTCGACGCCGTGACCGCCGGCCTCACTCTGGACTGGAGCTCCGGCAGCATCGAGGGCGCAGTAAACCGCATCAAGAAGATCAAGCGGCAGCTCTACGGCCGAGCCGGATTCGAACTCCTGCGCAAGGTGATCTTGCTTCAATAGCGCATCGCCCGGGTGCCGACTCGCCAGCTTCCTAGCCCCTTGAGGTCAGAGATCGGCCGTCCAGATCCCGGCAGGATGGGCACGCGAAGGGAGCCACAACTGAGGCTGTGAGTCGCGATGCCTCTCGTCAGCCTGCTCATCCCAGTGGAAACGGCCCTCGGCATCAGGCCACGCAACTTGCAGCACTGGGAGAGGCGGCCGTCGGTAGAACCCAATGGCCCGCCCGAAGAAGGTCCGGTACCAGCTGCGATCGACCTGCCTGAGCGCGACTCGATACCCGTGGACAACATCAGGATGGCTCTGGCCATCCGCCAGCACTACGCCCGCGGCAGACTTCTCTCCGAGCGTGTTGAGCATGCGGTGCATGGCGTGGATATCGAGCCCGAACATGGCGAGTTCAGGTCCGCCGTGAGTGTGCGCAAGGCCGATCGTGTAGGCGAATCCAGGACCGATCTCGTCTTCGGGAACCACCACGACGTGCCATCCGTGCTGCTGCACATGCTCGATGACCGTCAGGTCCATGCGGTCCACTTCGTCCCGGTCGCCGTAGTCATGGCAGAGGACACACCGGCACTGGAACGGATCATCAGTCATGTGGGGAGGGTATGAGGTGAGACTTCAGGTCGAGCAACCGGGGTTTGGGCCCTCTCAATCGAACAGTGTCATCACGCTCCGCGACGATTCCCCAAGGTCTGTGCCAGAACCGATTGACGACGTCGTTTCGACGTGGAATTGGGAGTCGCACGCTCGCACGAATAGGTGATGTTCACGAGAACGGGAGTCAGCTGCCGCAGGCCTTCCCCCGGCGTATCCGTCACTGCCCGGCCCGGTTGGCGAGGGGCTCTTGAGAGGCGGTCGGTGGTGCGAATAGTGCCTGGACGGTTTCGGTGGCCAGGTCTCGTAGCCAGGTGTGGGCGCGGTCGTCGTCGTAGCGCTGGTGCCACAGCAGGTACAGGGGGACCTCGGGCAACGCCAGTGGCAGTGGCAGTGTGGTCAGGCCGAGTTGGTACCGGGCTGCGCGCGTGACCGCGTCGGGAAGGGTCACCACCAGGTCGCTGCCGAGGGCGAGTTGCAGCGCGAAGGCAGCCGTGGGTCCGGCGGCGACGACGCGCCGATCGAGGCCACGGGTGGTCAGGGCGTCGTCGATCGGGTCGCGCAGGCTTCCGCGTCGCGAAACGGTGAGGTGTTCGGCGGCTGCGTAGCGCTCGATGCTCAGCGGGCCTTGGGTGAGGGGGTGGCCTGGTCGGACGGCGACGACCAGCCGGTCGCTGGCGACGAGGCGGTGGCGGACGTCTGGGAGCGTCGGAGTGCTGGAGCTCGATTCGAGGTCGACCTCACCCCGGCGCAGCTCGGCGTCGTCCGTCCCGGGTTCGGCCGGCAGGCGCAGTCGGACGCCAGGGGCCTGGCGGTGGACGGCGGTGATCAGGGCGGTGCCGCAGGCGGCGGTCAGGGCGTCGTGCCAGCGCAGGGTGAACACCCGGTCGAGAGCTGTCAGGTCGAGTTCTTGCTGCGCGGACAGAAGATGGTGGGCCTGCTGTACGAGGGCATGGACCTGGGCGCGCATGGCCAGTGCGCGGCTGGTGGGAACCATGCTGCGGCCGGCGCGGACCAGGATCTGGTCACCGGTGGCCTTGCGGATACGGCCCAGGGAGCGGCTCATCGCCGGTGCGGTGACGTGGAGGCGTGCTGCGGCGCCGGCGACGCTGCCCTCTTCCAGTAGTGCGTCCAGGGCCGTGAGCAGGTTCAAATCCAGTTGCATGCAGGTAACTCTATAAGTGAATAGCATGCACTTGTTGTTAATGATTGGGAGACCTACCTTCGAAGTGCAGGCGCGAGACGATCCGCCCGCACACATCGAACTCAGGGAGCCCACCATGAGCACAGCCATGCCTTTCGCCGCCGGCACGACGCTCCTGCCCGAGGTGACCGCCGCGGTGAAAACCGCAGGCCTCACCCTGCGCGACCGCCACACCCCGCACGCCCGGGGAGTGAGTCTGGACGAGGTCGTCGCTGAGATCCACGCCAACGACGACGCGGTGCTGGACGTGCTGCGGGAGCCGCTGCTGCGGGCCCGGCGGGGATCGCAGTGGGCCGAGGACGAGCTGGCCGGCGGTGCGCTCCCGTCGGGGGAATGGTGGGTCGTCGACCCCGCCGAGGGCAACATCAACCACGTTCACGGCATGGAGGACTGGGCCGTGACCGCCACCCTGGTCCGCGACAACCAGCCGGTGCTCACCGTCGTCCACCTGCCACTGACCGGCGACACCTACACCGCTGTCGCCGGCGGCGGTGCCCGCCTCAACGACCGGCCCCTGAAGGTGTCCGCCAAGACCGATCTGGGCGCCGCGCTCGTCGGCACCGGCCAGGCCAGGCCCGGCGAGGACGAGCGCACCTTCCGGCGGATCGGTGACTCGGTCACCGCAATGCTCATCAACGGCCTGGTCGTGCGCGTATCCGTTCCCGCCACGATGCAGCTCATCCACGTCGCGGCCGGACGCACGGACGCCTTCTGGCAGTTCTCCGACGTTCGCTCCGGTCTGGTCGCCGGTGCGCTGCTGGTCTCCGAGGCCGGAGGCTCCGTCACCGACCTGGCGGGCGAGCCCTGGAACACGGGCAGTCGCGACTTCCTGGCCGCCGCCCCCGGCATCCACACCGCCGCCCTCAAGGTCCTGTCGCCGATCGTCTGACCGGACACCTCCGCTCCACCCACCTCACACCGCAAGGAGCCTCACCTCATGACCAGCATCGGCATCCTGGGCGCCGGCCGCGTCGGCACCAACCTCGCCGACAAGCTCTCCGCAGCCGGACACCGTGTCATCCTCGGTGTCCGGAACCCGCAAGAGACCGCAGCCCTCGCCGCCGGCGTCGCCCCGCAGATTGCCTTCGCCGACCAGCACACCACCGCCCGCACCGCGGACATCGTGATCAACGCGACGCCCGGCGACACCTCCCTGGACCGCCTGGCCGGCCTGCGCACCGAGCTCTCCGGAAAACTCCTCATCGATGTCTCCAACGCCACCCGCGACGCCGATGACGGCCTACCCGGCGACCTGTGCTATCCCGGCAGCAGCCTCGCCGAACAACTCCAGGCCGCCCTCCCCGACACCCATGTGGTCAAGACCCTCAACACCATGCTGTTCATGGTCATGACCGCTCCCGAAACCCTGGCCACCCCACCGACCGCCTACCTCTCAGGCAATGACCTGAACGCGAAAAAGATCGTCACCGGCCTGCTCGGCGACCTGGGCTGGCAGCCCGCATGGATCGAGGACCTCGGCGGCATCACCACAGCACGCGCCACCGAGGCCATGATCCTCGTGGTCCCCCACATCCTGCGCCGACACGGCTTCAAGCCATTCGCCGTCTCCCTCGCCCGCTGACCCAACAAGACCGGGCTCAGACCAAACCAGTAGCGGGCTCGTGCGAGGCAGCTGGGCGCTGGCACGGACAACGCCCAGCTGAGCTGCAAGTGACGCCCGAACTCATGGACGCTGATCACGCCCTCTCCAGGCGACTCAGGGCCTCGATGGTGGCGACGGCCCCGGCCACCGCCGTGCGCGGCACGGCCTCCCCCACCGCCGCCCACAGCGCGGCCACGTCCAGGTCCGCGTCATGCCCGGCAACCAGGTCCAGCTCCTCGGTGAGGATCTTCGACACCTCCGCCAGGATGCGCGCGTCCTTCTCCAGCTGCGGCAACATCGCCAGGCGCTCCCACTCCGACGCCCTGCGCGCCGGGCTGACCAGCCGGTTCGCCATCAGCAACCGAAAACAGGTCCAGAGCGGTCAACCGCCTGCGCCTCCAGCTGACGCACCACCGCCGTCAGCAAGGCCATGCGCCGCGGCTGCAGCGCCCTCTCGACCGTCTGCACCTTGCTGGGCTGCCCGTACCGAGCCAGCATGGCCCCAGCGCGGACGCGGAGACCTCCTCCACTCGCTCCATTTGCCCGCAACATCGCGGTCCCCGTCGACTTCACCGGCGGCGTGCGCAGCCGCTCCAGCTACGAGACCCGCCAGTCCTCCGGCCCTCCGGCACCACCAGCAGCCCGGCCAGCGCGGGCGCGGGCGCGGAATCAGACCGATCGGTGGCCCGGGCCACCGCCTCGTACAGGCGCCACTCGGCCGCCGTACGGGCCTCCGCCACCTGCCGGGCCAGCACCGAGACCCCCGGCAGCAACACCCGGTTCTTCCGCAGCCACGTCACCGCGCGGTTGAACAACGCCACCGGCCCCTTGCCCGCGACGCTCGCGCGTGTAAGGCCGGCCGGGCAGTGGCCGCAGAAGGTCTGCGGTCGCCAGGAGCGACGTCGGTGACGTTGTCGCCTCAGCCTCGAAGTGCCGTTTGGGACGGTGGTGATGCGGGCTCGTCCTTGTACGCCTTGGCATGGGTCCGGTACAGGGCCTCGTACTCGCCATCGAGCACCATGAGGGAGTCGTGGATCCCTTCCTCAATCAGGCGCCCACCCTCGAGGACGAGAATGCGGTCGGCGTTGCGGGTGGAGCCGAGGCGGTGGGTGATCAGGACGACGCTGCGTCCCTCGCTGAGGGCACCGATACGGTCGTAAAGCTCTCCTGACGCTGCGCAGCTGGCTGTCCGACTCCATCAGCCACAGGAAGCTGCTTCCCACCTGGTTCGTGACCGTCCTCGGGTCCGCACCGCCGTCCGAAGATTAGGGGGCGTCGAGCAGGTGGGGGCCGTTGTTGCGGACGTCGTTGACAGCGGTGGACACTGCGCGGGTGTCGAGGCAGCCTGCGGCCGGGGTGGCCAGTAGGGAGCGGAGTTCGGCGGGGTCCTGGTGGCCGGGGTCGAGCCAGGCGTCCCAGTCATCCTGAGCGATGGCCAGAGGCATGCGCGGGTGGATCCGTCCGGCGGCGTCCGTGGCCTCGGTGGTGAGGATGGTGCTGCTCACTACCCACGCGGCTGGATCATCGTCCTCGGCCACGCTGGGATCGCGCCAGTATTCGTAGAGCCCTGCCATGGCCATGATCTCCCCGTCGGCCGGGGCGATGAAGTACGGCTGTTTGTACGCCTTCTTCTTCTCTACGGCCGGCACGGGCACCCACTCGTAGAAGCCGTCCGCGGGCAGCAGGCACCGGCGCTTGGCGAACGCACGGCGGTACGCCGGTTTCTCCGCCACCGTCTCAGCCCGCGCGTTGATCATCCTGGCGCCGACGCTCACGCTTTTCGCCCAGGACGGCACCAGACCCCAGCGCAGCGGCCGCAGCCGCCGCATCACCTCGCCTGTTTCCCGATCCGGGCCCTCCAGCACGGCCCACACATCATCGGTCGGCGCCACGTTCCAGGACGGGGCCAGCACCTCCCGCAGATCCCAGAGCACCGCGGAGAACAGCCCGGTCAGGACCTGCGGGCTGCGTGTAGAGACGTATCGGCCACACATCTGGGCCACCCTATGGCCTTCAGCGGCCCACCAGCCGAAGTTCAAGAACAGCCGCCACGGCGATGCGCCCAGGCTGCGCCAAGCGGGTGACACGTCGGTGACCGGCCGCGCGGCAGCGTGTTGAACGCTGCATGCCGTCTTCGCGTCATCGTCGCCGGCCGCCACGGCCGCCGGCTACCACCCGCCGCCACGCACCGCTCATCGGCGAGTTCGCTGCCCAACCGGTTGAGTGCCATCGGGCGTTCCAGGTCGCCGTCGACTTCGGTTTCGTGGCTGTCGCCGCGATCGTCGACGTCCTGCCCCAGGAGGAGTCCCGTGCCCTGGCCGAGCGCTTGGGCTTCCGCGGCTGCGGCCGGCTGTTCTGAACGGCGACGAACTCACCCGGAGCAGGTATGAGCACCGTCGCGCCTGCCGACATGACCGGCTGCCAGGGCCTGGTGCGCACGGTGATCGACTACCTCCACCGCGCTTTCGGATGTGCCCGGCTGAGCGCCCTGATCCACGATCTCGCCGAAGGCCACCGAGCGACCTTCGAGCCCCCAGCTCCTGGATCACGTCTGCACAGCCCACCAGGCAGAGTACGGAGAGGTGGTTGGCGCACGCGTCTGCTTCGCTGCCGGACACGTGCTGAGGACTCGATGGCGGACCTGCTGCAGGTCGAAGTCGGTAATCGTGACACGGGGTGGCGTGGTGCGCCGGGAGACGACATGGACCATGGCGATTCCGTACACGAAGGCGGAGCGAAAATCTTCGCGGCCCCGTCCCGGGTAGGCGATGGATACCGCGGCGTCGAAGGGGTTGCCGGCCAGTTTGGCCAGGGCTGCGTCCAGGAGGCGCTTGTCGTACTCGTCGGTGCCGCTATTTCTTGTCCGCCTCCAGGGTGAGGGCAGCGCGATAGGTCACTGGGCGACCTCGTGGGGCACTGTTGACAGGGTGTCGGCCTCGGCCCGGTCGAAAGCGGCGTGCACCGCCGGGTTCTTCTCGAAAAGAGTGATACCGCCCCATAGCCCCACCAGGTGCTTGACGGCTTCGTCTCGGAGCTCCGGCGACAGCGTCGGCGAACTGGTGGCGCAGGTTCCCAGGCAGGGCATGTAGCACAGCAAGGACGGTGTCCGGGCGAGACTGGTGCCCCGGCCGACCGCACGACTCCACGGGCTGTGCGCTCACGAGCTCGTTCCCTTCTGGTGCTGATAGCACCAGACCGCCGCCCAGCAAGATCGGGCAGGCGGACACACCGTCCTCGCCTCCGTCTCTCTTCGCTACCAGCAGGACGGTGGCGCCGACGGAGCGCCCGGCACCCCCGGGATATGGATGCCAGGGCCCCGTTTTACCTGCCAGGCTGCCCGCAGGCACCCAGCAGCGGTTTCCTGACCGTCTCTGGGGACCGCAGGGACCCGGGCGCGAGCACGTGGGGGGCCGGCAGGCTCTGCTGGCGACCCTCAGCTCCGTCGTTGGTCAGCGCCAGGACTTCGAGGGACGGAAGAGCTGTACTACCTGGACGAATCCGGGTTCTCCCCGACCCTGCCGACCGGTTTCACCTGGGCCCGCACCGGCGTGCGGGCCGTCGCGAAGCGGGAGGACACCAACAACCGGCGCGTCAACGTGCTCGGCGCACTGGACGAGACAGGACCGCAACCCCAGCTGCTGTGGACCACCGTCGGCCACAGGATCGACGCGCCGATGGTCCTCAACTTCGTCCGCACCCGCATCACCCGGCTGCCCGGAGGCACGAACCGCCTCCCGCAGCCCCCACCCCGCTGGAGGCGGCACCGGCCCTGCACCATCGTGTGGACAACGCCTCCATCCACCACGGCAAACCCTTCAAAGGACGCCGTGACCAGCTGGAGGCCATCGGCGTCAACCTGCTCTACCTCCCGCCCAGGTCCCCGGAGCTGAACGGCATCGAATGCGTGTGGCGTTCCGTCAAGTACCAGGACATGCCCGTCCGCGCCTCCACCAGCACCCAGGAACTCCACACCGCCGTCGACCGCGCGATGACACGACGAGCGACGGCCCTGACAACCACAGCCGACCAACTCAAGACCGCTGAGGTGTGCCGTCTCATGACATTGGTTCCTCGCGGTCAGGCTTGGCGGGCGTAGGACGTGAGGCGATCGGCGAGCGCGGTGACGAGGTCACGCAGTTCATCGGGGCGCTCGATGACGAACGGCCGGTCGAGTGAGGCGAGTATCCGAGGCAACCAGTCGAGCTGCTGCACCCGCAGCTCGACGCGCAGCCAGTGCTCGGCCGCCGGGTCCTGGTCGTCCGCGGGCTCGTGCTGCTCCAGGCTCGCAACGCTGGCGGGAAGGTGCGCGCGGATCTGCTCAACTGTCCCGTACATCCGCAAGGTCACCTCATGCCGGTACTCGGCCGTGGCGAATCCTGACAACACGCGCTGTGCCGGACCGGGGCCCACGGGCGCTTCGAATGAGCCGGGCAGGGTCCGCGCGTCTGCGATGCGATCGAACCGGAAGGTTCGGTCCTCGCCGACCTGGGCGTCCTTGCCCGTCACATACCACCGGCCCGCATGGGCGGCGATCCCGTACGCGTGCAGCGTGCGTTCGCTGCGCCGTCCGTCGCGGTCGGTGTAGCGGATCGACACCGGTCGGCGGTGGCGCACCGCATCGGCGATGGTGAGCAGGAGCCCGGCGGCCGGGTGCTCCAACTCGCCGGGCTGATCCGTGAAGGCGAGAGCTTCCAGGAGTGTGTCGAGCCGGCGGGCGATGTGCTTGGGCAGCACCCGCCGGATCTTGGCTGATGCCGTCTCGTTTGCCGTGCGCTCCGCCGTCGTCAGCCCTGCCCGGCGGCCGGCGACCAGGCCGAGCAGTACGGCCAGCGCCTCGTCGTCGCTGAGCATCAGCGGAGGCAAGCGGTACCCGGGGGCCAGCCGGTACCCGCCGTAGCGGCCGCGCACGGATTCCACGGGCACGTCCAGGTCGATCAACTGGTTCACATACCGCCGCACAGTGCGCCCTTCGACGCCGAGACGGTCGGCGAGTTCGGCCACCGTCCGGGTGCCGCCCGACTGCAGCAGCTCCAGGAGTGTCAGTACGCGGCCGGTGGGTCGAGGCATGTTCGCAGCCTAACGCGCATACAGGACCGATTCTGTCCACTATTTCTCCTAGCCTGCGACGTGCACGCCTCGAGCACAGCCAAGGAGATTCCCATGCACTTCGTCTCGATCCGCATCATCACCAGCGACGTAGCGCGCCTCGTCGAGTTCTACGAGCGAGCCACAGGAGCGCGGGCGACGTGGGCCACCGAAGACTTCGCCGAACTCAAGACCGCGGGCGCCACCCTCGCGATCGCCAGCACCCGCACCGTCCCACTGTTCGCCCCGGGCTCCGCCCGCCCGGCGGACAACCACAGCGTGATCACCGAGTTCCTCGTCGACGACGTGGACCGCGTTCACCAGAACCTGACGGGCTTCGTCACCGACTTCGTCACCAAGCCCACCACGATGCCCTGGGGCAACCGGTCCCTGCTGTTCCGCGACCCCGACGGCAACCTCGTCAACTTCTTCACCCCCGTCACCCCTGCGGCCATCGAAAAGTTCGCACGCTGACGCCACGCACACAGCCGCTCACGCGGGAGCCCCGAGATCCCAGGGCTCCCGGTGAACGCGGCCGCCGAGTCCAGGAGCGCCACCAGCGGGGGATATCGGAACGCACCGCTGACCCCCGAAGGACGTCTGCGCTTGTGCCTGCGGGTCGATGCCGGACGTCCGATCGCACACGTCGCTGCGGAAGCAGGAATCTCCCGAACACCCGCGGACGCGGTGTACGGACGACGCTGTGAGGGACGTCGGGACATCGGTGCAAACCCTTCGAGGCCATCCTGCCGAAGGGGAGAACCTGGGCAGTCCCAGCCCTGCCTACGACACCTTCCCACCGACGTCGGCCATGGGAAGGGAGCCGCGCCCTCATCGGTGCCGGCGTACGCGGGGTGCCGCAGCCAGATGCCGCAGCACCCCGCGCTCAAGTGCCGGTCGGAAGATGTTGAAGCGGTCGATTGGTCGATACACAGTGTCCAGCACCCCCGGGCCACCCGGCCCCGATGAAGGTGTGGGTGGACCACTCCGGGCCTTTCCCGTTGTCCTGCTCACTGAACCGTTGCCGCAGCCAGCGGATGACCTCGCCTAGGGCGTGTCTCTTGGATGGGCTGGTCAGTTGATCGGACGTGTCTGTCCGGTTAGCGATCACTGATGCGATGTGGGGCCGGATCGAGCCGTTGATGCCGGCTGATCCGGTCCGTGGACGACGGTGGGCCGACCACCGCCGGACCCTGGAGGCCATTGCGTGGAAGTACCGCACCTGTTGCCCCTGGCGAGACCTGCCCAGAGAGCTAGGGTCTTGGCAGACCGCTCACAAGCGCCTGATCAGGTGGGCCGTGGACGGAACATGGGAACGCATCCTCGCGGCGGTCCTTACTGCGGCGGATGACGGTGGCCACGTGGACTGGACAGTCTCGGTGGACTCCACCGTCTGCCGGGCTCACCAACATTCGGCCGGAGCCAGGAAAAGGGGGCACCAGACCAGTCCGAGCCCGAGGATCACGCGCTCGGACGCTCCCGCGGCGGCCTGAGCACAAAGGTCCACTTGGCCAGTGACAGCCAGGCTCGCCCTCTGGGTATCCACGTCACCGCCGGTCAGGCTGGCGACGCGCCCGCCTTCGAGGCGGTCATGGCTAGGATCCGGATCCCACGCAGCGGACCCGGGAGGCCAAGAACCCGCCCGGTGACCGTCCTGGCGGATCGCGCCTACTCGTCCCGGGCGATCCGTGCACACCTTCGCAGCCGAGGGATCCGGGCTGTCATCCCGCAGCCCGCCGACCAGATCGGCCACCGTCTGGGGCGAGGCCGCGCTGGAGGCCGCCCGCCCGGCTTTGACCCCGACAAATACAAGGAGCGCAATGCCGTCGAGCGGTGCATCGCCCGACTCAAGCAGTGGCGCGGCCTCGCCCTACGGACGGACAAACTCGCCATCGCCTACCAGGCCGCACTGCACGTCGCCGCCATCCTCATTTGGGCCCGCAGATGACCAAAGAGCAGAACCCAGCGTTGACATTGACCATGCGGCCCATACTATTGACCGTATGGTCAATAGTATGGATGCCCAAGCACACGCACCTCATCGACTCGGTGCCGTCAGCGCACTGGTGTGGGGCTACGTCGCAGCCATGGTCGCAACCGTCGTGGCGCTGGCGCTCCTGGCGTCCAGGGCACCGGGGCAAGCGACTGAGGAGGCATGGGGGCACGCCCTGATCGTCGTACTCTTCGCAGTCCTCCTTCTGGTGCGACTCCGGTCGGCTCGGTCGGGCAGTACCAGGGCGGTACGGGCACTCGGCATCATCGCTGCGGCGCTGCTCGTCGTGAACCTGGTGGAAGCCGCCCTGCCGGATGTCTTCCCCGAGTGGATGCGGGTCGAGATGGTGGCGATCGCTCTCTGGATGGCGGCACTACTCATCCTGGTCCGCCGTTCGGCACGCCGCTGACCAGCGCACCGACCCGCTAGAAATGATGCTGTGAACACGCCCCACTCAGAGCCTCGCCCGCGCACCCGTCAGCGCCTCAGCGAGGAAGTACGTCGGACACAGATCATCAAGGCCACCATCGCGGTGGTCGCCGAACTCGGCTACGAAAGTGCCTCTTTGGCCCGGATCGCCGAGCGGGCGGAGGTCTCCAAGGGCCTGGTCTCTCACTACTTCACGGACAAGGAACACCTGATGGAAACGGCCGCCCGGACCACCCTGGCGACCATGAGACAGACCATCGCCGACTCTCTCGTCCTGACCGATCCGGTCCCCCAGGTCATCCGCGCCGCGATTCGCCGTGCGGCCAGCCTGGGTACAACGCACCAGGCCGAGCTGACCGCGATGCGACAGATCAGCACCAACCTGCGTAAGGCCGACGGCACCCCACGGCTCGGCCTCACCGACTACGAGCAGACCTACCAAGGCCAGGAGGCCCTGTTCCGACGCGGTCAGGAAGAGGGCACACTCCGCGACTTCGACACCCGGGTCATGGCTGTCACCTACCAGGGAGCCATCGACACGATGCTCACCTACCTCCACGGCCATCCCGAGGCCGACGTCCACCACTATGCGGACGCCCTCGCCGACCTCATCGTCGCTGCCATCAGACTCCCTCAAACGGCCACTTGACACTCTTTGGCCATCCGGGGCCCGACCAAAGAGACACGCTCTAGACCAAGATCCCTATTCGTCCCATTCCTCGTCGTCGGCTCCGCCTTGCTTCTTGTACGCCTCCACCTGCTTCTCGTACCGTTCCTTGTCTTTCGCTGCCCTCTCTTCGTATGGCCTCTTTCCCGCCAGGGACAGGCGCTGCCACTCGACGCCGAGTTGCTTTCCGATCTCCCCGAACTTCAGGTCAGGGTTCGCTTCCTTGAGCTTCGACCGGTTCTCGTTCGCGTAGATCATGTAGGCGCTGTGGGGCCGTTTCGGGGCGCTTTTGTCCTTGACCCTCTTGGTGCGGACACGTGACCGGGCTGCCGTTGCAGCCGCACGTTTGGTTTCTTCAGCCATGGAGACTCCCTTGGTGGGGCGGGGGACGGTGCGAGTGCCGGGCGGTGAGCACGAATGAGCTGTGGGCGCCCGCACAGGCATGGGGACGGAGCGCGGGTCAGGACGCCTGCTCGTGGACGCTGTCCAGGACGTCGTCGACGGTCTGCCAATAGTCGACGTCCTCGTAGAGGCCATCGATGCCCAGTTCCATCTCCAGCACAGTGGCCACGTTGGCCAGGGCCATCTCGCCGGCGCCCAAGTCCTCGACGAGGTCGGCATCGGGCGTCAGAGCCGTCGGCGCGCAGTCGAGGACGTCCGCGATAATCACCCTTGCCTTGACGCTTGTCTCGTCGGCGAGCTGACCGCCGGCGGCATGCGACGCCGCCTCTTGTGCCTGGCCTGCCTGTTTCCCTGGATCGCCGGACAGATCACTGCTCATCATCGGTTTTCCTCTCCTCCGGACCGCTTGACTTGGAGCCTTCCCCGAGCCGGCCGCCTCAGCACGGTGCACATCCGCCCCAAGCAAACCTTCACCCTTGTGGGGGATCTGTCCCCGCAAGAGCGGGTCTGGCCCCGTTGGTGGTGGCTGCACATCGCGGATGTACTGCCGGCTCGCCGGGAACGTGAGGGACTATGAGGGGTGTGACCCAGATACGCGTCAAAGGGGCAATGAGTTGATCTTGAAGCCCTGACGGGGATCGGGGAGGGCAGCCGGAGGAGGCGACAGGGGGATCCGTCGCAGGTCGGAAGATGCGGCGCTGGCCGGGGAAGAGGCGCCAGTGGCCCGGGTATTGGGCGCCGCAAGTGGCGCACTGCGCGCGGTAGAGGGCGGCGGCCGGCCCGAGGGTGTCGGCTGGGCGGGCGTGCGAGAGCTGGCCCTCGATGACGGCGACGAGTTCGACCCACGGGGCCGGGCAGGTGCAGGCGGGCGGTAACGCTTCGTTGGCCGGTGCGGTCATGCGTCGCTCCCGTCCTGGGACGGGTCGGCGGGGTAGGTGGCACGCCATTCGCGGGGCTTGAGGCCAGTGGAGTGCTGGACGGCGGCGACTTCTTCGTGGTCATAGGCGGTGCGGACGCCAGAGATGGACATGCCGGCCGCAGTGGCGAGGTCGGCGAGTTTGTAGGGGCGGGGACGGGTGAACTCGCGGCCGTACGCGACGAGCCGGCGGATCTCGGCTTCGGCTTCTTCGCGGCGGCGGGCGCCGGCGAGGGCGGACAGCAGCGGGTCGGCGTCGTGCGCGTCCCAGGCCGCTTCGAGGTTGAAGGCGGTGTGCTCGCGGGCCTCCACGATGCCCGCCCGGACCTCGCTCCGTACCTCCTCGGGGAATTCCTCGGGGTCGGGCGTCGGGTGGAGGATGGCGTGACGCGCGGCCCCTTGCGAGGGCCCGCGGACGCGCCAACCGCACCCGCCGGTGAGTCCCTCTTTGGGGCGAGTGACACATTCTTCATATATGCCGTGGGCAGCCTTCCCTGGTCACGTGCAGTCAGCGCGTCATCCTCACTCCGCCCATGCGGGCGGATCTCCAGAAAGGCAGCCATGGCCCATGAACTGATCGACACTCTCCGCATCACCGTCCACACCTGCGACCTTCCTGGCGCCGGCACCACCGGCCGGGTCTACCTCGGAGCAGCGGGGCGGGAGTTCACCCTCAGCACAGGCGGTGACGACTTCGCCCAGGGTGCGGTGACCGTCTTCGTCCTCGGTGGCCCCGACGCGAACGTCAGCGACCGCACGGGCGCCGACCCGCGCGACCCTCACCTGTATCTCGCGGATCTGCTGCGCTGCCCGGTCTACGTCCGCTTCGCTGCTCTCACGCCGCACGATGTCTGGCAGGTCGAACGCGTCGACCTGACCGTCAAGACCAGCGCCGGCCGCACCTTCGAGTACGAGGTGCTCGCCGACGAGCCGAACGACCCCCAGCGGCTGCGCCTGAGCGACACGCACGGCGAGGTCGTCCATCTGCGTCCGCGCTTCGACCACTGGCAGGAACAAGATCACTTCCAGGAAGGCGCCCTCGTGACCGACGTCCCCTTCGGCGAGAAGCAGGTCATCGTCCACTCGGCCAGCGGGCTCATCATCACCCCGCGCAATCACAACATCACCACGGGCACGGAAATGCGGCTGTGGCAGGCCGGGCTGCCGGCCGGCGGCCCCAACTACAACGCGGGCGGGGCGGCTCTCGGCCGCATCTGGCAGTTCGAGCAGACGGACAACGGTGTGCGCGTCAGGAATTTCCTGGACAGGCCGATGTACCTCTCGGTCGCCGAGGGCGAGGAGAACATCACGGTCAAGATGAGCGAGAAGCGCAGCGGCGATTCCGGCCAGCTGTGGAGGCTCGAACAGGCGCTGCCCGGACTGAGCGACTTCCTCCTGGTGCCCGTTTTGAACGGAGGCCTGGCCGTGGGCCCGCTGGAAGGCGCCCAGATCAGCGAGAACGTGCTGGTGCTCCGCCGCCGATCCAGCCTCGACCTGCTGTGGAAGGCCCACACGCCATCCCCCTCCAAGGCCGACGACGTGTGAGTAGCCCGGCTCCGCGCCCACACGGGGCACCGTGAACGGGCAGCCGACCAAGCGATTCCCAATGTTGTTGTCAAGGTGTCCTGGCCGCGTCGAGAAGGCGCGGACGGTTCATGTCGGCTGGGTGATTGGGGACGCCTGGGTGAAGCAGCGTCCGTCGCGCAGTAACGCCCAGAGGACGTTCACGCGCCGTCGGGCGAGTGCGAGCACGGCCTGGGTGTGGCGTTTGCCCTCGGCACGCTTGCGTTCGTAGAACGCCCGGGAGACGGGACAGGTACGGATGCTGATCAGGGCTGACTGGTAGAAGACTCGTTGCAGGCCACGGTGATAGCGTCGGGGCCGGTGCAGGTTGCCGCTGATGCGGCCGGAGTCCCTCGGAGCGGGGGCCACTCCGGCGAAGCCTGCGAGGCGGTCGGGTGTGCCGAAGACCGCCATGTCGCCGCCGGTAGCGGCCAGGAACTCGGCTCCGAGGAGCGGGCCGATCCCGGGCATGCTGGTCAAGACCTCGGCGTGGTGGTGCTGCCGGAAGCGGTCCTCGATGTTCTTGCCGACGTCCGCGATCTCCTGGTTAAGGCTGATCACCCGCTTGGCGAGCGTGCACACGAGCTGTGCGGTCAGCTTTTCCCCGGTGATCGCTGTCTGCTGGCGTCCCGCCGCTTCCACGGCCAGGGCGGTGAGGGTGCCGGCGCTTCGTACCTTTCGGTTGTGCAGCCAGGACTCCAGCCGACGAGCGCCGGTCCGGCGTATCGCTGCCGGCGCCTGGTAGCCCGTCAGCAGGATCAAGGGGCCCATACTGGTGAGGTCCAGCCGGCGTTCAAGGGCGGGGAAGATGCTGTTGAGCAGGCCCCGGATCCTGTTGATCGTCCGAGTACGGTCAGCCACGAGGTCGGAGCGATGGGCGGTGAGCAGTTTCAGCTCCACCGTGCCCTCGTCACCGGGCCGCATGGGGTGCAGGTCGCGGCGCATCCGTGCCTGGTCGGCGATGACCGCTGCGTCACGGGCGTCGGTCTTGCCCTCGCCGCGGTAGCCGCCGGCGGCACGGTTCACTGTGCGGCCCGGGATGTACAGCAGGTGCTGGTCATGGTTGAGCAGCAGGTCGATCAGGAGTGCCGCAGCGCCGTCGGCCAGGTCAACGGCCCAGGTCGTGTTGCTGCTGAGGTGGAGGACGTCCGCGAGCAGCTGGAGCAGCTCCGGTTCGTCGTTGGCCACGCGGCGCGACAGAAGCCGACGGCCTTCCGCATCGATCACCACGCAGTGGTGATGCGTCTTCCCGGCGTCGATCCCGGCCCATATCTGATCCACTGTGCCTCCGACGGTCGTAGGTGCGGTCCCGCAGACGACCTCGCCGTCGTGTCCCTACACAGCGATCTGATCGCACATCCCAATTGGCGGCCGAGTCGTCGCGGGGTGCCAGGCGGCCAGTCACTTGGAGCCACGGTCGGCAGACAAGTAGAAGCCACACCCGGCACCCCCGGGCACTGAGACCCTACGAATGGCCTGAGCTACCCGGAAAGAAGGTAGGGACAAGTACCGTGGTGGTCTGATAGCCGGATTCGCTCAAACAGGGGGCGGCAGTGTGCGTGGGGGGATGGTGGGGGCGGTAGGCGGCTCGCCGATCAGAGTGGCGGTGGATGAGTGATGGCCGCAGCGGGCTCCGAGGTCGTTGAGGGCGGTGACGACGCGCCCGAAGGAGCCGCAAGCCAGCACGGCTGCCGGAAGCGCATCGTGAGCTCCCGCGAACCCTGTACGGTCAGGTCATCGCCATGTGCTAACGCAGCTGGGAGCCGCTATGGAGTTTCACCGCGTCGAGCGCCCCACCCAGACGTTTCAGAAGTCGGTGACTTCGGAGGGTATCAGGGCCATTTGTCACCGGGCGTTGGGTGCCGATGTCGTGTCCGCTACCGAGCTGGGCGCAGGAATGTACAACAACGTCTACCACCTGGTCCTTGCCGGCCGGGACCAGGTGGTGGTCCTGCGGGTCGCGCCGGAGGATGGCCGCCAGTTCCGCAGTGAGCGGCATCTGATGCGGAATGAGTTCGCGAGCGTGCCGTGGCTTGCGGTGATCGCGCCACTGATGCCGCAGGTGATCGCCGCGGACTGGTCGCACGAGGTGATCGGCCGGGACTGGATGATCCAGACACACCTGGAGGGAGTCCCGGCCCCGGAGCACCTGGGGACGTATCCACGGACGGCCTGGCCTGCGTTCTTCCGGCAGATGGGTGCCATCGCCCGCTCCGTGCACGGGTGCGCGGACCGTACTTCGGGCCCGTGGCCGGCCCGGGATACGCGACATGGAGCGAAGCGGTAATCATGTCGCTGGAGAAGATCGCCGCCGACCTGGACAGCGTCGGCCTGGACTCCGCGGACGTACGCAAGGTCGCCGCTGTGGCCACCCACGACCAGGCTGTGCTGGACGAGGTGACCGAGGCGAGGCTGCTGACCGGGGACCTATGGACGGTCAACTGCCTCCTGGACGCTGATGCCGAGGAGCCGGTGATCAGTGGCGTGCTGGACTTCGACCGCACGCTGTTCGGAGACCCGCAGGCGGACTGGACGATCCGAATGGCAACAGCCAAAGCCGACGAACGCGAAGCATTCTGGGAGTCGTACGGGATGCCGGACCGCTCCCCCACAGCAGCATGGCGGGCCCACGTCTACGAGGCCCGCCATCTCGGGGCGATCCGTCTGGAGCGCTACCGGCTAGGAAAGGAAGAAGCGGTCCGCGAGAGCTACGAGACGATGACCGCCGTGCTCGCCGAGCTAGCCTGACCGGTGATGTCGTCGGGCGGGACAACCCGGAGGCGGACCTGCCAGAGCAAGGCGTCGGCCCGCTTCTCCACCTTGGCCGCACTGGTGCCGGTCACCACGATCGAACCTAGTCGGTGAGCACAGGCCTCCGGCCGGCACACCCGGGCCTGGCGTCGGCAGCCCGGCGAGCGAGATCAGCCGCCCCCACCCGAGGCAGCTCCTTGACTCGCGCTGTCGACTCTCTCCGCACATTCACAGCGGTGATCGATGGCGGGGGCCTGCTCCGTTACGGAACAGCAGCAAAATGTCTGTGACGAGCACGGACCGTTTGGCCAGGCGGTTTGAAGTCCCCGAGCCCAGCACAGGAGCGAGATTCTCACGGCTGCGTCGGCCTTGGTTGCGGTGGGGTCGTGGTTCCGGGGCCCAGTTCCTTGCACAGCGCCCGGTTGACATCGGTATTTCGACCGGGAACGTATGGCGGTATGGGGCGGTAGCCGGAGGCGATGTACAGGGCGAGGGCTCTGTGGTTGTTACGTCCGGTCTCCAGCAGTATGGCGTTGGTTCCTGTGGCGAGAGCGTGCTGCTCGAGGTGGCGGAGGATGGCGCGTCCGACGCCGAGTCCGCGTGCGGCAGGCTCGACGTACATTCTTTTGATCTCTGCGGTGTCGGCGTCGTAGCGCCGGCAGCCGCCGCAACCGACGGCGCCCCCGTTCCGGTAGGCGATGACGAAGGTGCCGTGGGGCGGGTCGAATTCGCCGGCTGGGGTGTCAGTGTAGTGGTCGGCGAATCCGTACAACGCCATCTGCTCGGTGTGCAGACGCTCGAGCAGGTCCCGCGCAATGGGGTGCACGTAAGGGAGGGAGCGGAGCGTGAGCGTGCCGGGGCAGGGGCGGGCGGTCATGGTGCTGAGAGTGCCGTATCGATGGCCTCGCGCGTAGTGGGCGGCAGGTGGCGTCCTTCAACGACTCGCAGTTTGCGCAGCATGGCCCGGCAGCGGGGCGAGGGCACTCCGGAGACGAGAGGTGGACCTGGGCGCTCCCGGCAGCTCTCCAGCGCCCGGCCACCCTTGACGCCCCGCTGGCGCAGGAGAAGCCTGGCGCAAGTACGCGCAACCGACTTGCTACAGGAGGGGACCGTGGACCTAACCTTCATCGGGATTGACCCGGAGACCACCGGGGGCGGCTCGCCGACCGTGTGGGTGCACGACGATACGGCCGACCTGGTTCTTCAGGGCGAGGAGGCCGAGGAGTTGCTGAAGGCGCAGATCGGCGAGACGGACTGGGTGCCTGGTCATGACCGGGGCATCCCCGCGCACGAGACCGTGATCCGTATTCCGGCCCGCATGGTGCCGATTTTGAGGGAGGCGTGTGATGTCGCAGAACGGCGTGCTGCCGGACTTCGCTGAGCTGCTGGGCGGTGCACAGCACACTGCCGTGCACCTGGAGATGCGCGACCTCTACAGCGTTGGCGATGAGAGGAGCGGCTTCGAAGAGTTTCTGCGGACTGGCCGAACCGACCTCGACCCGGACTCGCCTTTCTGGCAGGGCTGGACCCCGCTGGTGCGTGAGGCTGTCGGCCGAGGTGTGATGATCCGGCGGGCCCGGATTGTCTCCGAGCCGGTTACCGACTATATCCGTTGGGAGCACGCCCTGACCTCGGTCAACCTCGCCGTCGGCGAGCAAGTCCGCTGGCTCCCGCGTCGGCTTGCTTCCGACATCGCCCTTCCCGGAAACGATCTGTGGCTGATCGATGACCGCCGGGTCCTCTTCCACTGGTTCACTGGTGATGGCGACTGGGCCGGGCACGAGTTCAACGAAGACCCCGCCGTAGTGAAGATGGTTGTCTCCGCGTTCGAGGCCGTGTGGGAGCGCGGCGTCGATCACGAGAAGTTCACCGTCTGATCCGCCCAGTACACCCATGTCTGCCTCTCCCTCCTCCAGCGCCCAGGCGGCCCGGGAAGCCCTTGCCGTGCGTCTGTCGCATCTCCGCAAGGACGCCGGCCTGACTGGTCGAGAGTTGTCTGTCCGGTGCGGCTGGCACCCGGCGAAGACCACGCGGCTCCAGAAGGGGGAGGCCGGACCCACCGACGCCGATATTCGTGCGTGGTGCGCAGCTTGCGGTGCAGAAGACCAGATAGAGGACTTGATCGCCACCGCTCGTACGGTGGACTCCATGTACCTGGAGTGGCGCAGGCTCCATAGGTACGGCATGCGCAAGGTGCAGGAGGACTTCTACACCCTGCACGAGCAGACCAGCGTGTGCCTGGTCTACGCCTCCAACGCGGTGCCCGGGTTCCTCCAGACCTCGGCCTACGCCACCAGCCTCATGCAGTCCATTACGGACTTTCAGGGCACCCCAGACGATGTCACCGAGGCCGTTGCCGCCCGTGTCGCTCGCTCGCGGTTTCTCTACGAGGGAAACCGCCGTTTCGTCGTGCTCCTGGAGGAGTGGGTGCTGCGGTCGCGCATCGGGGATCACGACACCATGACGGGACAGCTCCGGCACCTGCTCACGGCCATGCCGCTGCCGTCTCTCTCCCTCGGTGTCATCCCGTTCACTGCCCGCCGTCGGATGTGGCCCCTGGAGGCGTTCTACGTCTACGACGACCGGCGTGTCCTCGTGGAAACCCTCACCGCGGAAGTCAATGTCACGCAGCCTCGCGAGCTCGCCGACTACCGCAAGGCGTTTGGGGAGCTGTCACAGATGGCTGTGCATGGTGCTGCTGCGCGTGCCCTGATCGAGTCGGCTCTCAGCGCCATTGGGTGAGTCTGCGCAACAACTCGCAATTACATTGAGGGTCCTCCCCAGCGCTCCCTACCGTCGATGAGGTCGCCGGGTACCTGGCTTCGACAAGGATTCCGCACCCGGCGGCACTTCAACCCGGCAGCTCTCCCACGCCCTTCCCCGTCGTGATCAGGGCTGCCCTCCTATTGGAGGTCACCGTGAAGCCCGGTTCGCCGTCTCCCCCCTCTCTCCCCGAGTGGTTGCACGAGGGCGCGCGCGTCTTCGACCCGGACACGCATAGAGAGGCCATCGTGCAATTTATCGGGGAGTGGGAGGATCCGAACACGCGGCGCCGGTACCGGCGGGCGGTCTTCCTCCGCCCCGAGCGCGGCGGCCGTGAGTGGGTGGTCGAGAACCCGGGGGCGCTGAGAGAAGCGCCCGGCCGTTGAGCTCCTGCGAGTACGAGCCGATCGACGTCACCCATCTGGCGAAGGCCGTGTTAGTGCCGTTCCTTGGTGCCGTGGTTGCGCCCGCTGTCGCCTGCTCGCCAGGCACGGCATCGCCCGCACGCAGAGCGCACCGCCTCGGTCGGGCCCCCGTCTTGGATCCGAATGTTCTGCCGAACAACTGATACATCAACCCGTTCCTCCTGGAAGGGGGCCGCCATGGGCGAGATCAACAAGGTTGTAGGTGTCAGGATCAGCAAAGGGCGAAGGCGCCGAGGGATGTCGCAGCGTGATTTGGCGCTGAATATCCGCCGGTCGGAGTCTTGGGTGAGCCAGGTGGAGCGCGGTGCTTTGCCGTTGGACAGCCTCGCCATGGCGGAGAAGGTGGCGGGGGTGCTGGAGATGGACCCGGCTTTTCTCCTCGCTCTCGATGTGCGGTGGGCTCGAACGAGCGGCCGTATTTCGGCAGGTCAGAGCGCTCTTGTCACTTCGTTGGGACGGCAGGGTCTAGACCGTTCCGCAACGGTGCTACGGGGTCGCAACCTGGCTGCGATCCAAACGCCTGTGTTCGGGGTTGACTGTCTCCCGAGCCGCACCGGAGACCCGGGCAGCGCATCCATCCCGAAGGGGAGGCACTGATGAACGAGCAGTCCGACGGATTCGCTCCGCAGATCAGCGAGCACGACGTGGACGAGCTCACGCTCGGCGACAAGACCTTCAACAACGCCGATGGCTCGCAGTACTGGGAGTCCGAGACCACCTGAACCTCGGCCTCTTCAGGTACATCGATAGTCACCCTCCGGGGCCCAAGCACACACGGCTTGGGCCCCGGCCCATGCCCCGGAAGGGAGCGCGCGATGAACAGCACGTTCGAGGTGATGTGGACGGCCGGGACCGGCCCCGGCACGGCCGTACGAACCGGCGGCGGGGCCACGATACGTACGGCCGTCGACGGCCCCATACAACTGACGATCGTGGGCGATTGCGGCGCCACCGAGGAACAGCTGCACTCGGCACTGGGCGCGGTCTCTGACGGCAGGTGGGCGGAGCTGACGACGTGGACCGGCTCATACTGGGCCATCGCCGATCGCCCAGGTGAACGGCTGGTCGGCGGGGACCTCGCCGGCCTGCGCGCCCTGTTCTATCGGCTCACCGGCCAGGCCGTCCGATGGGCGAGCCGGGCCCGTGACCTGGCCGACGGATCGCCTGACCTGCCGCTGCTGGCCGCCCGTCTGGTGGCCACGGATCACTGGACCGACCGCAGCTTCTACCCCGGTGTGCGGGCCGTGCCCGGGGGCCAAGCACTGTTGCTGACCCGCGGCCTGGTGCGGCTGATCGACGTCACGGCCGTGCCCGGCCGGCGCTCCCTCGACGAGGGCGCCCCCCTCTTCGGCCAGGCCCTCACAGACGCGGTGGCGCTGCGCATGCGCAGCGGGGCCGGGCCGGTCGGCGCGGACCTGTCCGGCGGGCTCGACTCCTCCACAGCTGTCCTGCTCGCCGCGCCTCTGGGCGAGGTCCGCGCGATGACCTACAGCGACCCCTACACCAGCAGCGAGGACACGGCCTTCGCCATCCGCGTTGCCGAGCACGCTGGCGTCCGCCATCACATCGCCTCCGGCGGGCCTGCTCAGCTCTCGTTCGACTTCGCCGAGGGCGTCCCGGCCGGTGACGAGCCGTGCCTGAGCGCGGCGAACTCGGCTATGGAAGCCGCTTACCTCGCCCCTGTCGCCGGGCTGCGCTGTCACCTGACGGGGCACGGTGGCGACGTCGTCCTGAGCATCGGCTCGGCCCGCTTCGCCGGCCTGCTCCAGGCCGGTCACCGCCGCGAGGCGCACCGGAAGGCCGTCGCCTGGGCGCGGGCCCAGAACACGGCGCCGGGCCCCGTCTGGCACCAGGTCAAGGACGCGGCCGTCGGCTATTCTTACGCGCTCGCCCAGGCCGCGAGCCAGGTCGCCTCCGGGCGCCTCCCGGCGCACGGCCGGGTGAGGGCGTGGTCGTGGGTGCAGCTGGGCGCTGCTGCGTCCTGGCTGGCCGGCGACGGGCGCGAAGCGGTCTCGGGCCTGCTGCGGCAGGCCGCGCACCGGGCTACGGACCGGCCGGCGGTGGAATTCGCCCAGTGGGATGCGTTGCACTTCACCGGCGCCTGCTCCCGGGCCGCCGCCCCGCTGGACGCCTCCCGCCGGATACGCCCCGGGCACCCCTTCCTCGACAACCAGGTCGTGCGAGCCGCGTTCGCCGTAGACCCCTTCGACCGCCCCCACGTCTTCAAGGCGCTGCTCGCCGCCGCGCTCCCCGAGCTGCCCCGGTGGCTGACTAGCCGTCAGTCCAAGGGCAATTTCACCTCATGGAGGCTCGCTGGCCTGGCCCGGCACCTGCCTCGCCTCCGGGACCTCATCCGCACCTCCCCGCTCGTCTCCGGGGGCCTGATCGACGCGGGCGCGGCCATACGGTCGCTGGACGTCCTGGCCCGGGGCGAGCACTCCATGGGACTGGCCGACCTCCACATGTTCCTCGTAGCCTGCCACTGGCTCGCCCACCCGCCCACACCCGCGCCGGCCAGCGGACACGCGGAAGGGACGACACGGTGCTGACCACACCCGAAGGGGTCCATCACGCCTCGTGCTGCGAGGGCACGGCGATCCTCGATGTCCGCTCCGGCCGGTGGGTGATGCTCGATCCGGACGCCTCCCGCATCTGGCAGACGGTTCTCGCGCGCGGCACTACCGAGGGCCTCGCCCGCGAGATCGCCGCCTGGTGCGGGGCGGACGAAGCTGCTGTCGCTCCTGCGGTCGCGTCGACCGTCGAGCAGCTGCTGGCCCGCGGGTTGCTCACCGACGCCCCCAGGCACGAAGGGCCGCCCGTCATCGAAGACGCGGCGCAGTCGCCTGCCGTGGCTGCGTCGGCGCGCGTTCCCTTCCCCTTCCGCATGCTGGCGGTGGTGGCGCTCGCTGTGGCCCTGGCCGTTTTGCGGCTGCCGCTGCGAGCCCGGATCTGGCTGCTGCGTGCCACCTCCCACCTGCCCTATGCCACACCGAAGGACCTGGGGCTGCTCCACGCGGCCGTGCTGTCGGTGCGACCGCCGTGGTGGAGGGGACGGATCGCGTGCATCGAGACGAGCCTGACCGTCGTGGTGGCCGCCGCCTTGGCGGGGCGCCGGGTTCGCTGGGTGCTGGGCGCCCGGTTTCTCCCCCATGCCGCCCATGCCTGGACCGAAGTCCCCGGAGCCGCGGCCGGACGCGATGGCCAAGACGCCCTGGACCGTCCGTGGATGCCGGTGCTCACCACCTGAGGACTCTTCACTCGTATGGGTGATTTAATCCTATCGAGGTTGACGCATTGGGGTGGTGGCCTGCGGAGACGCATCCCGGCTGGGACATATCGCCCTTGCCGACGCGGAGAATTTACGAGCGTCATAGGCGGGTGACACACCCCACCACCGCCCCGGGCTCGGCCCCCGTGATGCATCTCAAAACCGGCCGCCACTTCGACGCCTCCACCACACTGAGCACCCGGCAGATCGCCCGCCGCCTCCCCTCCGCCCTCGCTCGCGCGGCGCGTCTCGGATGGCGCACCGACCGGCCGGCGGTGATCCGCCTGGTAGCCGCCCAGGTCTCGGCAGCCGCCCTGACCGCCGTCGCTCTCGCCGCGACTACCAGCGTCCTGTCCACCCTCTTCACCACCCGCACCGACATCACCGCCGGGCTCCGTCATTCCGTCGTACCGCTGGCGCTCCTGGCAGTTGCCGCCGCAGGCCGGTATCTGGCCGATAGCTTCGCCCGCGCCGCCGCATCCCGCCTCGGGCCCAAGGCCGTCCGTGAGGCCGACCTGGCCGTCATCGACGCCGCCACTGGCGCCGAACTGGTCGCCTACGAGGACCCCGACTTCATGGACGCCTACCGGGCGAGCAGTGAAGGCGCTCATGCTGCCGGAGACCTCATCACCAGCGCCCAGATCCTCACCTCCGCCGCCGCGCAACTAGCCGCGGCCGCCTCGATCGTGACTGTCCTCCACCCGGTGCTGCTGCCGCTACTGGCCTTGGCCGTCCTTCCCCGGGCCTGGGGAGCCGTACGGGCCGCGAGGATCGAACACACCTCCCACCACCGCAGCATCTCCGATCGTCGGCTGCGCCAGAGCTTCCGCGACCACATCACTGACCGCAACACCGCCCCCGAGGTCCGCGCCGCCACCATGGCCCCCTACCTCACCGATCAATACCGGGTAATCTCCACCCGCCTGGAAATCGAACAGCTCTCCGCCGCGCGCCGGGCCCTCCTCGTAAAAGGCGCGGGCGACACCATGGCGCAGACGGCAATGCTTCTCACCTGGGGCATGCTTGTTGCGCTCGCCGCGTCCGGCCGCATTCAGCCCGCCGCAGCCGGGGCCGCCGCTGTGGCCATGCGAACCTGTGCTACTGCGCTGTCCTCCGCCGTAACCACGGGGGCCATCCTGTTCAAGCTCTCCCTGCTCCTGGACGACTGGTCACGCTTCCTGACCGTCGCCCGACACTGGGCGAACCGGCGGGGCACCGCGCCCCTGCCCGCTGGCGGTCCGCACACCATCACTGCCGAAGCGGTGTCGTTCGCCTACCCCGGCACCACCACGCCCGCACTGGACGGCATCACGCTGGAAATCCGGCGTGGTGAAGTCGTGGCGCTGGTCGGAGAGAACGGCTCCGGCAAGACCACCCTCGCCAAGATTCTCACTGGTCTCTTCCTCCCCACCAGCGGACGCATCGCATGGGACGGCATCGACCTGTCCGAGGCCGATACAAACGCAGTAATGGGCGCGGTGTCGCTGGTACCCCAGGACTACACGCGGTGGCCGCTCGCCGCGCGGGAAAACATCACCCTGGGGCAGCCCCGTCCAGGCGGAGACGCCGCCGTTCACGCTGCCGCACAGGCTGCCGGGGCCGACACGGTTATTGCCGCTCTCCCCGACGGCCTGGACACCTCTCTGGCCCGCTCCTGGTGGGGAGGACACGATCTCTCCGGTGGCCAGTGGCAGCGAATTGCCATCGCCCGCGCCTTCCACCGCGACGCCCCGGTACTCGTCATGGACGAGCCCACGGCCGCGCTCGACGCCCGCGCCGAGCATCAGGTCTTTTCCCGGCTGCGGGGACTCGCCGGCGGCCGTGCCGCCCTGTTCATCACCCACCGCCTGGCCAACACCCGGCTCGCCGACCGCATCATCGTCCTCGACCACGGCCGCGTCACCGAGATCGGCACCTTTGATGAACTCATCACGGCGGCAGGGCTGTTCTGCGAGCTGTACAAGCTCCAGGAAGGCATGGACGACTGCCCAGAGGACTAAACCCGCTACGGGAACACTACTTGGTTGGGGTCGTGGCGCTGGAGGGCGGCGACGCCGGAAACCCAAGGCGCAGCGGCGGGCCGCGCTGGCAGGATCACCGCATGCTCATCACACCGCGCCCCGGCGCAGACCGGAAGAACATCCGGCAGGCTCTCAGCGGCGTCCATACCACGGCGATGAACCTGCAGCGGCCGTACGGCAGCGCCTTCGAGGGGTTGCTGGCGTATCTGGAGTGGGCCACGGAATCCGCGCGAATGCTGCGCTCCCAGATCAGCGACCGGGACCTCGATCTGCTCGTGTTCACCGACCGCTACCGGGCTCTGTTGGGCAGCTGCGGCACCCTCGCCGGGACCGCCCAGCAGCGCCTCGTGAACGGCTTGGTCCAACTTGAGGTTGCCGAACGGGTCGAGGCGTTCGAGGCGGCCGTGGCCGCGCTGGATACGCGGATCGGTCGGTGGAGCCAGCGGGAGGTGTTCGTCGTGGCCGACTCCAGTTTCTACATCCAGAACGAGGTGAAGCTGGCCGACGTCGACCTGCACGAGGTGCTCGACGCGCCACGCTGGCAGTTCGTGCGGCTGCTGTTCCCGATCGTGGTGGTCGACGAACTGGACGACCTCAAGGACGCCAGCAAGCAGCGGGCCCGCTGGCGCGCTGCCCACACGCTCGGTCTCCTCGACGGGGTCCTCAAAGGCGACACCCACGGGGTCCTGCACAAGGGCGAGCACACCGTTCAGGATGGTGAGACCCGCGGCAGGGTCAACGTGGAGATCGTCCTCGATCTCCCCGGCCACGTGCGTCTGGACCGTGCCGATGTCGAGATCATTGACCGGACCGTGGCCATCCAGGGCCTGGCCAGCCGCGACGTGCGGTTGCTGACGTGTGATACGAGTCAGCACACCCGGGGCCGGGCCGCCGGGCTGCAGGTGACCAAGGTGGCGACGAAGGACCCCGGGGACGAGCCGGATTGGTCGGCCCCGGACAAGTCAGGCACTGGCGTACGCGCGCAGCGGCGCGCCCGGCAGGGCGGAACCCAGGCTCCGCCAGCAAGTTGAGAGTTGAGCACCGCGGCAGTAGCACTGCGGATGTTGCACGCTGGCCACCTGGAGTAACCCACCAGCTCCTTGGAGGCTGCCGTGAACGGTGCAGTGCCTCGCGACAAGGCCGTCAGAACCAGCTGCCTCGCTGAAGCCCCCTCTCCGGGAAAGATTTGGACGGCTTTATGGTTGCCTTCCAACCCCGAGAGCTCGCTCTGCGCTGTCCAAGAGATCGGCATACGTGAGTACCTGAACTCTCGACAGGTGTGAGTTGTAGGAGCGGATCGTCTGCTCTACCTGCTTACGCTCGATTTCCGTGTTGCCCGCACGGCCAGGGTGCCCGATCACCACGATCCCACCTGCGCGCCGGTAGTCATAGCTGATCCCGAGATCGTTTTCATGAACCGTCTGTAGCCCCATGCCGGTCTCATCCATCGTGCGAAGGTAGTTCATACACTGGCCAACAGCCTTGTGGACTTCACTGGAGACGATGAAGTGATTTCGGTGACGCTCAACGATCTTGCACTCTGGCCCCTTTAGCTCAACGATTTGAAGACTTCCGTCAGCGCATACAAGTGGGATGTCATGCTGATCCAAGGGCATCAGATCACGTCGCTTGGCGATGCCTACGTACTGTCCTCCGAACACCCAGTACAGATCCTTGAGTGCCTTTTGCATGGTTGTTTCGTTGGACCTGCTGTCCAGAGCAAGTTTCTGGAGTGTAGCCACCGTCTTGCGGCGTTGGTTGATGACGGCGGCTTCTGCGGCTGAGAGGCCCTCTGGCGTCGAGACTAGCCCGGATACGACGTCGACGATGTCGTCTCTCTGAGCGAGGAGACGTCCGAACTCCACGGCACTGACAGAGGATTCTTTGTTCAATTTCCGTAGCTGTGCGATTCGATCTGCTGCGGATTGAATGAATTCCCTGTACCCCATCTCGGGGCATGGCTCACGGACGTAGTCGTCATTTTCTCGATTGAAGGTGAGGTAGCAAATGTTGCTGTATGTGCCATCCCCGATGAGTTCGCGGAAAGCGCTTGCGTATCGGTCCAAGACGCTTTGCAAGGGCGCTGTGGCTGCGGGGTCTTCAAGTAGCTGGTTCTGCCAACGTCTCGGTTTTGTGGTTTCCTCTGTCTCTTCGAGGATGAATATCCGGCCAATGAATGGTGTGAGATGTGCGACCGTCGATCGTCGGTACGACTGCAAGAGGCCAATGGAATCTGCTACCGCTTCGGAGATTCGGTTTCTGAAATTTTGCCTTGCGCCGATGCCGGACTGGAGCACTATTTCCATAACGGCGATCGGAACGCCATTGTCCAGAACGACAAGGTCCCAGAGATTACCGCTCGGTGAGTAGGCGCTGGGAAGGGACTTTCTTAGCTCCGTGTGGATGGAATCGGCGTCGACTCCGGCCCTTACGAGGTCATCTGTGATGAACTCCATGATGGGCTGCCAGACTTGCCTGATGGATACTACCCCGCCCTCGTTCGGGCGGCTGTAGTGGCGAGTCCAGCAGGCCCGGACCGCATCGGTTGCCGGGTGTTGCGCATCTCTGTCGACCATGCAGGACATGTTGCCAGGGGGGTCTGACAGTGAACCTGCAAGGCTGACGGGCCATATGGGCATGGGTGTGCGCCCTGGACACCTGAGTCCAGCAGGAGGTGCCCACATCCTGCCGAGTCCCACCTGGTCAGGCGCCATTGTCAGAGGCTTCTGGTATCCCACCCCCATGGGACTTTCTCCTGAGCAGCCGGCTGCCGTGTACGCGATGTACCACCCCGGCTACGGGGCGGTCAAGGCAGGGGTCTGCCTTGAATCACGGCAGAGGATCCGCGGACACGAACGCCGTGGATGGGTTCTGCTGGCCGACTTCAGCACCCCCACGGCCCTTGATGCCAAGGCGATCGAGCGGGCGGTGCTCGACAGCGTTGCGCCCCGGGTGTGGGAAGCGAGTGGCTGGGGCGCCCGCAACATCGACGGCTTACCCGGACACGGCACTATCGCGGGTTGTCGTCACTGCGGGGCCCCACCTGCCACTCCTCGTCTTCGGCTACTGGAGGGAGCATTCCTGTCCCCGGATCAGATGCCTCAAGGGGGTCGTTCTGAGACGTTCGATGCTGGGCTTGTCAGCCCCGAACGCATGCGGCTGGCTTTGTACTTCGCCGAGATCGCACAGAGGTCCCTTCGCTACCCCGCGCGGACTGATGAACTCGATCCGTTTGAGGTGCGCCGCGACCAGGTAACCCGAGCCGTCCTCGCCGAACGGTACCGCCGCCCAATCCGCTGATGGCTGGCTGGCAGGGAAGTTGCCCCGACCGTTCAGATGGCACGGCCGTTCGTACGCGGATGATGTTCATTGGGCGATCACCTCGGGCGGGACGACCACCGAGAGATACACGCGGGTTCCGATTCCGTCGCGCATCGGTCTGTAGGAGACCGGCCCGCAGTTCCCTGCCTTCTGCGTGGCCTCGGCGAGGCGCCGTACTGCCCGGTCCTCGCCCATAAGGCGGACCTGGACGGGCTGGGGGCCTGTGGCTTGCTCGGGCGACGGGGCCACCGTGGGTGAGGGGCCGGTCCCGAGTCGGCGGCGGGTCACTCGTCCTCCCCGAAGCAGAGGCATGCTGGACAGCTCTCGGTGGGCTGGACGGGGCGCGGCAGCCGCCACAGATGCAGGGGTGGCAATTCGGGAGCCGGATCGGGACACAGGTCTCGACATGCTGTTTGAACCATGCCTTCGCGTCGGCCTCGGCCCGGTAGCCGGTGCCGTCGCCGCGGTCGATGTGTCCGTACTGGCCGCAGGCGATCGCACTGTCCGGGGTGAGGCTGAAGCCCCAGGCGCCAGGGGCTACATCCCAGGCCCGGCGGAGGGTTTCGAGGGTGCTGTCCTGGCGGCCGCCTTCGAGCTGCTGGGCGGCCTGCCGGAGCAGGATGCGGGTCTGCTGCTGGCGCCCTGTCTGGGTGCGGAGCAGAGCGGTGGGGAGTTCGTCCCGGGAGACATCGAGCGCGAACCAGCGCTTCGCGGCCTCGGCCGGCCCGGTGGGGGGAGCGGCGAAAATCAAGGACTCGCCCGCCCACTCATACGTCCCTGTCATACGTCTACCTCCTTCTTGCTGGTCCGCAGCTGTATCTCGACGGTGCCCATGGAGAAGAGCACCGAGGCGGCGCGGTGCAAGTAGCCGGACAATTTCCCGGCGGCGTGTACGGCTTCTTCCAGAGCCTCGATGACTTCTCCAGCGACCTCCGCAGGGTCGATGCCGTCATCCATGCGAATGAGCCCACGGCAGCATGCAGACGTACGGCGGTGGTGAGCTGTTCGAGACCTGGGGTATCCGGTCGACGAGCCGGACCACGGCCTGGGCGGTCTCGCTGACGAGCGGTGGGTGCGGCAGCGCGCTCGGGGAGAAAGTCGCGTGGTTGAGGCCTGAATCAGGCCGGCAGCGTCGCCGGCAATCCGGGCGGGGGATTTCTTCGAGGGCATGATCACCCTTTCGTCTTCGTCGGAACCCTGGGCAGGGGAACGGCGCCCAGAGCATGGCGCGAGCCAGCGGCCCGTGGCCGTTCAGCAGGTGAGCCGCCCGCTGACTGCGGGAGCCCTTCCATCATGGGCGGCCAAGAAGAGACCTACGCGCAGCTCGCGGACGCCATCGAGGTGACCCCGAGCCTGACGATCGTCCTGGAGACGGCGACTGAGCAGTCCATGGCCAGAGCGGCCGGGCGTACCGGTGGGGAGGACGTGCGCGAAGACTGGGACGTGCTCGACGTCCAAGCGAGGCTGCGGGAGACGATCACGGAGATCCTTTCCTGTCCGTCCGCGTTCCGAATATCGGGCCGACGGTGCGCATCGACGCCTTGCAGGAGCGGGCCGCGGTGCTGATGGACGCCTGGGATGCCCTGGCTGAACATAACCTGATCCCGGCTCTGCCCATGGAGGAAGCGTGACCACGGTGATAGGCAAGCGGCCGTCCGACCGTCTGCGCGGCGCCCTTGAGGAAGCACAGCAGGCCGGGCAGATCGTGCAGGCGATCGGAGCCGCGAACGCCGTGGCGGCCCGTATCGCCGCGAATGATCAATGCCTGGCCGGTGGGATCGGTTGGTCTGCGAATATTCCGCCCTGCCAGCGGTCGGTGAGTGGTTCGGAGGCAGGGTGGTCAGCGGCGCTGTCCTACGGGTGGTAGCCGAGTTCGTCCCACCCGGTGCGTGGCCACCACTGTTCGGGGTTGTCGGAGGTCGCGTAGGTGATGAGGAAGGGATGGGACAGGGGCCGGGTAGCGGCTGCGTGGAAGAAAGCGGTGGCGTCTCGTGGGCTGAGCCATGTCGCCTGGTGACGGGGTTCGCTGGGGTGGGGGCGGTAGCTTCCGATGCGCACGGCGACGACGGAGATGTCTTGCTTGCTGGCGTAAAGAAAGCCGAGAGATTCCATAGCCGTTTTACTGACCGCGTAGAAGCTGTCCGGGGCGTTCTCATGGCGTACTGACGAAGCTGACTGGGGCCGTACCGGTTGCATGCCGGTGGCATGGTGGCTGCTCGCCAGGACCACACGTGCGACGCCGTGCCGTCGTGCGGCCTCAAGCACGTGGTAGGTGCCGATGATGTTGTGCTCGCACACCTCGTCGAACCGGGCTTCGTGTGTGATCCCGGCCAGGTGAATCACCGCGGAAGTCCCGGCGACCGCGTTTTCGGTGGCGCGGAGATCCCGCAGGTCCGCCTGAACGAATTCCGCTCCGCTTTGCGGCTGCTCGGCCGGTGGGCGCTGGTCGAGCAGCCGCAAGGGAAGGCCCATGGAGGCCAGGTCGGCGGCAAGGCGGGTGCCGATGGTACCGCTGGACCCAGTGATCAGCAGGCTCACGGGCGGTGGTGGAGCATCGCGGACACGCCTTCGTCATCGGCGTCGAACATGATGCCGCGCAGGACGACGACCGGGGCGCCGCGGCCTCGCTGGCCGAGGATGATCCCGGCTGCCGCCGTGATCATGTCGACGAGGGTCTCCTCCTGGCGCTTGCCGCCTGGTGCTTCGGAGACACGCAGAGGTGCGATGCCGGCGGCGCCGATGGCAATGACGGTGGAGCCGCGCCGGTCGGCACGGCCGTCGGAGTCAGCGATGACGACAGCGACCCGGTTGCCGGTGGCTTCGGCAAGTTCGTCGCGCAGGCGTCGGGCGGAGCCGTCGGGATCGGCTGGGAGCAGCCAGGCACCGCCGGGGTCGGCGCGATCGACGCCGGCGGAAGTGAGCTGGTAGCCGAGGTGGTGCTGGGCGATGATCGGGCCGCGGTCGGTGGCGAGGAAGTGGCTGGTGGATTCGTCGAGGATGAGCTGGATGACCTCGGCCGGTTTCCCCGTACGGGCTGAGAGCTCGAGTGCCTCCTGCGTGGGCGTGACGGTGTCGAGGCTGACGTGGCGGCCCTCGGCGACGGAGACCGGCTTGGAGGCGATGACCACGATGTCACCGGAGTGCAGGACCTGGTCGTGGTCGTGGAGTGTCTTGGTGATGGCCTTCGAGATCGAGGCTCCTTCCTTGATCTCGGGGAAGGGCTCGAGCGCGAACGCTTGGAAGGCGGAGGTGATGTTCACGGGGTCATCTCCTGGAGAGTGGTCTCGTTGGTGATCCAGCGGACGAGCCGTTGGTGGGCATCGGTCAGTCGAGCTCCGCGCGCGGTGATGGACAGTTGGGGCGTGGTGAGCCAGGTGCGGATGCGCTCGATGTAGAAAGGCCACAGGGTAGTGGCGGCCTCTACGGCCGGGGCGCCGTTGCGCACTGTCTGCCAGGTGGTGAAGAGGGGGGCCGGCCACGGGTCGGCTGACAGCTCGGGCGTGTGGGGAGCGAGTCTGTCCAGTTCGGTGACCATGGCGGTGAGACGGTCGGCCGGGAGGGGTCGGTCAGTCAGCTGGTAGGCGACCTTGCCAGGATGTGCTGCCGCCCGGAGAGGGCGTGCGGCGGTGACGGCCAGCAGGACGGGCACGGCCTGCTGGAAGATCGCCGGGAGATGTGGGAAGGAGGGGGCGTGCTGCTTGGTGCGCTCCAGATGGACGCTGGTGATCCGTTGTCCGCTGCGTGCCGCTGCGGTGACTAGGAAGGCGTCGATGCCGTAGCCGTCCACGCACTTCTCCAATTCGTGCGGGAGGTTGCGGCGGTGGGTGAGTGCGAGGGTGCAAGCTTCGCCCGAAAGGGCGATGTCGCCAGCGAGCGGTCGCGGGAGATCAATGCCGGTGGTGGCCAGGAGAGGGCGGGCGATGTGGTGGGTGAGGTTGCCCTCGTCCCAGTACCGGCGGTAGTCCGCGACAGCGCAGTCGGCACCTACCCATGCTGCGTCGAGGAGCGCGCGGTACATGGCCGGGTCGGGGTTGCGGGTGTCGGTGTCGGCGATCAGCACGACAGTGTCCGGCGGCATCTCGAGGAGCTGGAGCGCGTGGAGGACTTGGCGGCCCTTGCCTGCGGGGATCTGGGTGATGGGCAGCTTGCGGGCGCGGGTGGGGACGGCGGAGAACGCCGTAGTGGTGGCGGGGTCCGGAGAACAGTCGGCGTTGATGATGAACGCGGTCGAGTCGTCGAGGGCCTGGTCGACGGCGGCCGTGACGGCGGCGATGGTGGCGGGCTCGGAGCGGGAGGGGAGTATGGCCACGGCAGTCACGACATCAGCTCCTCGATCAGGTCGGCGGCGGCGTAGGCGGTGGGTGCGTGTAGGTAGAAGAAGCGGGACTTGCCGAGAAGGGCGATCAGCTGGGACCGCCACCGGGCGCACCGCGGGGTGTCCAGCGGCCAGGTTGTCCCGTACGGCATGCCGGTCAGGCCGTTGATTGGAGTGGGCAGGCCGGTGATGTAGCGGGCGAGGTTCTCGTGCAGGCGCAGCAGTTCGGCGCTGGAGAACGGTGTGGCGGGCGTGGTGAGAGCCTGCGAGTGGGGATGGACGGCGAGCCGGACGATCAGAGCTATGGGGGCTGGTGCGGCCTGGAAGCCGTCTCGGAGGTCGAGGACGGGCTTTGGCCGATAGAACCTGCCAGTGTCTGCCGGACGGACGGCCGCGGTGGGCTTGCCTGGAAGGGCGAACAGCTCGCCGTCGGCCTCGCGCAGGACTAGGAGGTCGTCGCCGGCATGGGTCCATCCCCGCTGTGCCAGAGCCAGTGCGGTGGTGGTCTTGCCTGCGGCTTTGTGGCCGATGAGCAGCACGGCTCGACCCTGGCGGGTGACGGCGGTGGCGTGCACGGTGACCATACGGTGCTGTTGGCGGGTGCGTTCGAGGGCGGTGTAGGTGATGAAGGCGAGGGCAGCGGAGTGCGCCGCCTGCTCCGTCAGTGCGAGAGCGACCATCCCCTCTTCGGTGACCTCTACCTGCCCGGGGCCGGCGGTGATCTCAAGGGTCATCTGGGTGTCGGTGTCGTGCTGGGGCGGGCTGGGCGTCCAACCGCCCGGCAAAAGGTGTGCGACGTCCGGGGAGGGGAGTGGGTGCCCGGTCGGCAGGTGAAGGTTGGCGGTGGCGTAGCCGGTGGTGAGCGTGGTTCGGCCGGTCATCATGGCGAGCGCTCCAGTTGGTCCAGGAGCTCGGCCATGGGTTGCACCGTGGGGCGGTAGCGTTCACCGCTGGTGAGGTCGGTGAGCCAGTCGGTACGGGCCAGTACCTCTCGTACGAGTTCCTCGGCTTGGTCTGGGTCCGCGTCGATGGTGATCTCGAGGAGGGCCGGCTCAGGGTAGGGGGAGCCGATGCGCCAGACTGCGGCGACGCGGGACGGGCCGAAGTGTTCGCTCAGCTCGGCGGCGGCTTGGTCCACTAGCCAACCGCCGACCTTGCCTACGTGGTATGCGGGATTCTTGCCGAACAGTGCCTCGTTGCCCGCACCCTGGGCGGGGGTGATCAGGCCGGAGCGGGCGTTGCCTCGACCGACGAGTCCGTCTTCGCCGTAGTCGACAGCGGAGCCTGTGACGGTGAAGTACTGGCCCGACAGCGGCCCTGTCGCGCTCCCCCGGGTGTTGGCGTGGATCCGCACCGGTCCGGGCAGACGCTCGGCTAGCAGGATCTCCAGCTCGGCGGTGGCCGCGATCAGCAACTCCTGGAACTCCAGCGCGCTTTCCATGGTGCCGGCCAGCGCTGGCACGCACACTGTCAGGTCCCACTCGTGCCCAATGCGCACCGCGAGGGCCTTGATGTCGCTGCCGGCCCACGGCAGGGAGCGCAGGTAGGACTCGGCCACCAGCGCGGCGGTCTCGGTGCGGGTGCGCGGGGCGGTGCCGACAAGAAGTGCGGTGTCGTTGGAGCAGACGCTGCCGCGTTCGGGAAGGTCGGCAAAGCCGCGGGGCGTGAACCAGTGCGCGAACTTCGAGGAGTCAGTGGTCTCGTGGCGGATATCGATGAGGGCCCGGCCGTAGCCGGGCAGCGCCGCCTGGAGCTGTTCGTGCGCGGCCTGGGCGAGGATCTCGCGCACAGGGAGGGGCTGTCCGGCGAACGAGGTGGAGGCGCGGCCGCCGAAGACGATTCGCAGCGGCCGGTCGTACGTGCCATCGGCCGCGCTGAAGAGGGCGCGGCCACCAAGGACGGCGACCTTGTCGAGGTTGTGGTGCAAGACAGCGCCGAACTCGCGCTGGCAGTACTGGGCGTAGCGGATGGAGGCGAGCTCGGCGATGCCGTCAGCGAGGGTGTCCGGGTGGCCGATGCCTTTGCGTTCGACGATCTCGACAGCCACTTCATGCGGCCGGAGAGTGCCGGCTGTGTGCATGACGGTAGACATGGTCGATGACCTCCAGCGGGTGCCGCAGGGCGGACAGGGGGAACAAGCACGGGTGGGCGGGCTGCCCATGATGGACGGCGCGCAGGGCCCGGTAGAGCTGGCCGCGCAGCGCCTGGTGGGTAGGGGCCTCGTCAGTGAGGCCGAGGCCAGCTTCGAGGTTGCGGCCCCGCACCCGCCAGGTAGTGCCGTCGGCGTCATGGAGGGTGACGTCGTGACGGGCCGGGCCCGGGTCGTCGACACGGGCCGAGATCGTCAAGGCCCGGCCGCGCGCGAACTCGATCTCGGCATGGACGCGGTCTTCGGTCTCCGAAAGCTGACGCCATCGGACGGTCTGCGCGGCGCAGCCGGTGACCGGGTGGTCGCCGAGCAGGCGCAGCGCGAGAGCCAGGCCGTGGATGGCCTGCTGGTGCAGGACTCCTCCGGCCGTTGCCGCGGTGCGCCGCCAGTCCCGGTAGTAGTGCGGGTCACGGCGGCAAGCGAGCAGGATCTCGGCGCGCACTGCTTGCGGGGGCCGGGCCAGCAGCGTGTGCAGGCCGGGAGCAAAGTGCGGCTGGAAGGCGACATAGATGCGCTCGTCGCCGGGCTGTGGTGCGAGATCGTCGACGTCGAGCGTGGCCGGCTTCTCCACCAGGACCGTCGCTCCCGTCCGGGCGGCATCCCGGGCGATGGCCAGGGCGATACCGGGCGGGGTGGCGACCACGGCCAGGTCGGGCCGGAGCAGGGTGAGCGCCTGGCGGTGCCCAGCGAGCACGGGCACGCCCAGCGGGTGCTGGTGCGCCGGGTCGGCCACGGCGACAACGTCGAGTTCAGGTATGTCGGCGAGCGCGGACAGGTGCTTGGTCCCGACCTCGCCCGCCCCCACTACGAGGGTGCGCATCACAGCCCCGGGAGCACGCGCCGAAGGAACTCCGCGCCTTGCTTCAACGCTGCGGCGGGGTCGTCCTTGACGTGGGTTTCCAGCGCGTACGGCAGACCGGGGTGCTCCCGGTGGAGCACGGACAGGAGCTGGGGGTAGGGGACGTCGCCGGTGCCGGCGGGACAGAACGCGCGGATCTGCCCGGGAGGCTGTCGGAAGTCCTTGACGTGGACGTACTCGGTGAAGGGTGCCAGGGCGGTGACCGTTTGCTCGTCTGCGGCGCCGACTTCGTGGAGGTTGCCGAGGTCCAGCCACAGACCCAGGCCCGGGTGGCGGTGCAGCACGGACAGAAGCCGGTCGGGGCTGGCTACCGTGCACACCGGTTCGTTCTCCAGCAGCAGCCGTACCCCCGCCGTGTGGGCGCGCTCCAGCGCCCAGGGAAGCAGAGGGTCGTCCTCGAAGTCGTCAGTCAGGTCGGGTTCGGCCCGCAGGTGGGAGAAGACGCGGACCCGATCAGTGCCGAACAGGCGGGCGACGGTGAGGGCCCGCTCGATCCAGCGGGTGCGGTCCTGAAGGGGTACGCGGGTGGGGAACCCGAAGCTGTCGACACGGCCCACGGTGGCCTCAGGGCGGCGCCACTTCCACAGCGGCGATGCCAGGGCGGCGACCCGAAGGCCCCGCGCCTCGGCCATTACCCGGATCTCCTCGATACGCGGGTCGCTGAGCATCAGCAGGTTGGAGCCCCATGAGGTGCGCATCTCCAGCCAGGCAATGCCCAGCGAAGCGGCCAGGTCCATGCCGCGAACCGGGCTTTGGCCCAATTCATCCGGGTTGAGGACAAGGGTGTCTTTCGAGGCGACGACGTCCACGACGCTCCTCCAGGTCGACGGGATCTCTGGAACGAGAAGCCCCTTGTGGGCCCACCTGGCGTGCGGTGGGCCCCACAAGGGGCGGTTGAGCCGCTACGTCAGACGGCCCCGGTGTGCGGGGGCGGCGGGTCCGGAATCGGCGGAGGAGGCGGGGGTGGAGGCGGAGGAGGCGGGGGCTGGGTCGGCGCGTCCCAGCTGGGGATACTGATAGGTGCCACGACAGAACTCCCTTCGAGACGGGTGTCTTTTGTGGTCCGTCCCGTCGCCGCCGCTTTCGGATGCAGCCGGAAGCCATCGCGCGGCGGCGGGGTGGTCATGGAGCACGGCGTTGCGGGCACAGCCCGACGCCAGCCCGGCCCAACGCAGCGAGCCGGGAGTGTTCTCGGTGCGAACGGCCGCACCATGTGCGGATGCGACAGCCTCCACGGGCACACGCCCCAAGGGCTGATACGAGGAAACCGCGTCGCGCCGGATGAAGGAACAGACCGAGCCATCGCCAGCATGATCGCCAGCGGCGAGGTGATACACGGTGTAGCAGTCAGCCTCCGGCTTCCCCGGAACAGGACTAGCGCATCGCCACGTTCATGTGCTTAGCCAGAGGCACCAGCCCATCGACGCGGCGACGGCCCTTGCCCTCAAAGATCTGCTGGACCGTGTCACGGGCAAGGACCTGGTAGCGCATCCACTCCCCCGCCATGGTCTGCACGCGGGTCAGGGTGGCCACCGCGTCGGCAAACCGGGACTCCCAGGTCTGGGCCTGCGCTACGTCCAGCAGATGCCGACCACGGGTTGCGGGCGGCAGACGGCGGGTGGGAGAGACCTCCTTCGCGAGCCTCAGTGCCTCGCCAGAATGGCCCTGGGCCATGGCAAGCTCGACGGCGACCATCGAGATCTTGGACGGCCCGAACGCCGATCCGTGACCGCCGTTCACGTAGTCCATGCTGTCCGCACGGACCACCGTGGTACAGCGCTTCGCCGACGCAAGCAGCTCCGCAGCTCCATCGAAGTCTTCCTGGCGGGAAGCCGCCGTCACCGCCGACAGCATCAGTCGGCCCCACATCCGCAGGGCCGCAAAGTCAGAGCGTGCCATGCGCGGGTTGAGCTCCTCCGCTGCGCCCACGGCCAGTTGTGCTGCCAGCCCCGGCTCCCCCTGCCGCAGCAGCACCCACGACAAAGCGTTACAGCCCGCCGCGACCAACAGCCGGTCCTCCGCTTTGTCCGCCGCCGCCATGGCCTTCTCCAGCGCGGACCGCGCCAGGTCGTCCTGAGACAGATGGACAGCAACCATCGCCGCGACCTGATAGGCCCGGCTCAACTCCGCCGACGCCACACGCCGGCCAGAACGCGAGGACTCACGCACAGCGGCCTTCGCACCGCTCAGTAGGCCCGGCAGCCCGGCGACCAGACCCGAGAACTCCCCATGGTGGTACTGGCGCCACAAGATCTCGACCGTATGGCGTAGCTCGTCGGCCTGCGGAGCGCGCTCCGCCCCGGCGACCGCGGCCAAGGGAACGCCGGGCACCTCATCGAGGGCCAGCACCGACCGGCGTAGCGCGGCGACACTGGCACGATGCCCTTCCTCCTGGCGCAGCGTCTGGGGCTGTCCGAGGAGTGCCTGGGGCTTCACGTCGAGGGCACGGGCCAGCTTGGCCAGGGTGCCGATGAGGGCGGTGGTGCGGCCATTGCGCTCCAGCACGCGGATGGTGGCCGTGCTCACCCCGGACTTGTTGCTGAGCTCCTGCTGGGTGAGACCAGTCTGGGCCCGCAGACGAGCCAGGTTCTCGCCGATCGTGGGCTCATCAGCCATCGCACGCTCCGTTCCTGCCGGGACCGTACTGGGACGGTACCCCTGCCAAGCCCTCCAGCCGAGAGAGCTGGAGATAGTTGCCGTGTTCAGTGGGCCACCTGGGCTGGCAGCGGACTGCTACTGCGTTGCGGACAGCCCCATGAAATGGGGGCGGGCCCTCGACGATATATCCGGGGCCCGCCCCCATCTCCGTTCAGCACCCGAGCGCCCGACGATGGCCAGTAACGAGCAGGCCCTTGCTCATCTCAGCTCCTGCATCGCGGCGGTCTGCCGATCCACCGCCTCAGCGATGGTCGGGTCCACCCGGCACGGAGGTACGGCCTCGCGTGGGCAGGGAGCGCGCGGTGGTACCCCTCCGAGGCGGTCTGCCGAGTGCGCACCAGTCCAGCGGGCGTGACTGTTTGCGGGCCTGGGCCGGCGGCCATGCCGGGACTTGCCTTCCGGGAGCAGGTGCCAGAACGTGCAGGTGCGGACGTTCGCGCGGCGGCCCCGTGGTGTTGGCTGCCGCGATCAGCTTCGGAGCGCTCCAGCGCAGCTTGGTGCCGTAGTCCGGTGCGCCTGGGGCAATGTGCAGGCGGCCGGTGTCCGCGTCGAGCGCAACCGCGCGGGTATGCCCGGCGAGTTCTGGCGCGGCCGCGGGGAGAACGTCGTGCCAGTGGGCGAGGACGCTGCCGCCGGCTGCCGGGGCGGCCAGGCCACGCTCGGTCATCATCATCGTGATCGCGGCACCTAACCCGAGCGGCTCGCGGCCGTCGCGTCGCAGGACCTGGCCGGTGTGCCGCTTTGGCTTCGCCTGGCGGAGGCCGCCGGCGTTCTTCTTCGCTGCTTCCCGGGCCGCGACCAGGGCCTGACGCGCGAGGTCGACCCCGCTCGGCTCGGTGCTCACGCGATCACCGCCCCTGCCTTCTCGCTGTTCAGCGGCCGGGCGGCCAGCTCGGTCAGCCGGGCCGACCACGACGCGGGGGCGGACTGCTCGGTACGTGCCGCCGTCTGCTCGCGCGCCTGCTCCAAGCGCGTCGCCAGGAGGCACTGGGCGGTGCGCGCCCGCGCGGTGTCGCTGGCTTTCGTCGCAGCGGCGATGGCGTCCGCGCCGGTGGGGTTCGCCCGGAACCAGCGGCGCTTCTGTTCGGTCTCGTACGCTCGCCGCGCCTCCGCATCAGCTTCCTCGGTACGGCCCAGCGGCCCCAGGGCGCTGCTGCGGTACTCCTTCAGGGCCTGCTCCACGGCCTGGAGTGCGGTGAAGGCGAGCGCGGACGCTGCCGCGAGCGGGTTCGCCTCCAGCTCACCCGGCTCCAACAGCTCCAGGAACTGGTCGAGGGCGGCTTCGATGCCGGCTTCCAGCGTCACGCGAACGTGCTCGCAGACGGCAGCGACATCACCTGGGTCGGTCAGGTCGGCGGACCAGATGGCCGCGACCAGCCCGGCCTCCGTGATCGCTGCCTCGGTCCGGCGTCGGTAGCCGCACGCCTCGCACAGCCCAGCCGACCGCTCCTGCCCGCAGTCCTCGCACACCAGCGCCTGGCAGGCGGCTTCAGCGACGACGGCGGCCTGGCGCTCGCGCTCGGCCCGTTCCTGGGCATCCGCACGGGCGGCATCGCGGCCGGCTTGTTCCGCAGCGGCCTGCTCATGTCGCCGCGCGAAGTCTTGCGCCTCGACGGCGGTCTGCTGTCGCAGCCGGTCCTCGAGGACCCGGCGCCGCTCGCCGGCAGCGAGCCTGGGCAGCTCCCGGTCGACCTCTGCCGCGATCCGGGCACGCCGGGCACGGCGCAGGTGGATCACATTGCCGCAGTTCTCGCACTCGCCACCGGTGTCCAGCCGAATCCCGTCATCGCACCGCCGGTCCGAGCAGGCCCGCCGCTGCACCAGACCCCGGCGGATCAGCCACCCGTACGGGCGGTCAATCAGGGCCTCGCCGCCGGTCTCCTCAAGCCTGCCTTTCAGCCGGTCGGCCAGCAGCTTCGGCGCGGCCTCCGGCTGGGCCAGCAGCCCCGCCAGATGAGCCAGCTCCGTCTTCGCCGCCGCCTCGACCTGGCCCTGCTGCCAGCCGGACAACCGCTCCCACAACCCCGCGACCGGACCCAAAGCCACCCACAGACGAAGATCCGCCAGCAGGCCCACCCTCCGCTGCTCCTGCGCCTTTGCACCGCCCACGGCCTTCGGCCAGCCACCGGCCCCAGCCCCGGCAGCACGCTGCCCACCCTGCTCATCGACCGGGGAATCTGTGGGCTTCTCCCCGCGAAGCGGGCCGCCCTCGGCCACCGGCGACGCGGCCACGGCAAGGCCCGCCTCACCGTCGGCGGCCTGGTCCTCACGCATGCACGCGCGCTCCGGCCGACGGCCTTCACTCCCACGGCCTTGGCCGGAAAAACCCCCAGAGAGCGAGAGGGGAGAGACGGGAGTAACCAGGGGAGGGTGGTCAGTGTGAAGGGCTGCCGCAACGTCGGGCTCTGCCGCCCCAGTCCCAGCCAGCACCGGCAGGCCGCTGGCCTGCGGATCTGCCTCCAGCTCCAGCGCCTCGATAGCCCCTGCCGTAACGTCGGGGCCTGAAAACACGGGCTCCGGGGCCACTGCACGCCCCTCCCGGGCGCCGTCGGCACCGGTACGGCCATGCGCGGTGGCGACAGCCGGCACCATCAGGCGCGACCGGTTCGGGAGCCCGGATGCCGTCTGTAAGCGCACCCGGCGTACCAGGTCCCGGTTCTCCAGGCGCTCCAGCACCCGCTCCCCCGCCGACGCCGTGCAGCCCAGCAGCCGGGCCACCGTCGCCGCCGCACGACCACGCCGGGTATCCACCGCACCGCCGCACAGCCGTACCCGCCCGGTCTCCCGCGCCTCCAGCACCAGTAACAACAGTGCCAGCCGGTCCGTCGCCGCGCCCCGGCCTGTACGCGTACCGATCAGCCCAGCAGGGGTGACCCGGCCGTCCTTGTGCGTCCAGCCCGGTGCCATCACGGCCTCCATCAGCCGCAACAGCGTCGCGAACTCTTTTTTCGTCAGCGCCAGCGGATGCCCGACCACACCCTGCGCGGCCCACAACGGCAGCACCCGGCACTCCAGCCCGTTGTCCTGACCGAACTCGCCCTCCGCTGTGTCGACCGTGACCACACCGGACCGGCGCAAGCCAGGGAGTACCTCGGACGCGACGTAGGACGCGGACAGCCCTAACCAACGGCCCAGTTCGCTCGTACGGATCTCCACCACACCCGAATCCGACGGCGTCCGCGACGCCAGCACCACCACCGCCAACCGAACTGCATCCGGCGCACCGTCTAGGCCCGCCGCGTCCAACAGCGCACGCACCGCAGCACCCAGACGAGCACGCGCATCACGCCCTAACGCCATCGGACGACCAGGACCATGCACCGGCTCCGGGCTGGCCGACGCCGACCGCAGAGCGCTGCGCTGCCTCGGCACGTGAAGACGGACCGCAGCCGTCGCCGCGGCGCTCATCGGCCCACCCCTACGACGCAACCGGACGTGGACACTGAAGAACGGGCGCAGGAGATCATCCGGGCAGGCTCACCGGCTGACCCTGTGGACAGAGACCGGCCGCCGAATGCGAAGCGGCCCCCCTCCATACAGGTGGTCCGAAGCAGAGCCGGTGTGACACCCGAGGTCACACGAACTTTCGGACTAAGCGCGTAAAACCCCCCAAGCTGGAGAACGGATCTCGGTAGGCGGGGAACTCGTGCGCCCCGAATAGAGGGGAAATAGGCAGGGTGGAGCTGACAGGGGCCAGCGTATTCAGGCACTATGACGAGGACACCTTTCAAATACGCGGCCGCGCCTTCCCGTTAGGGCGGGCAGGTCGACCGGCGGATATGGGAGGTGGCGCCCTCTCCGTGAGGAGCGGGCAGCTGCAACGGGCGGGAGAGATCTCTCCTCTCATCTCGACGTGGGCCCCTGTGGTGGGGGCCCTGCGGACGGGCCGTTGTGGTGGAAGCGCAGCTGGTACTGCTGCGGCTGTGGTGGCCGTGGTTAGTGGCCAGTACTGCGGTTGTGTGGAACTGGCTCGATGAGCCGATGTTCAGATCCACCCGGGTGGTGCCGGGAGAACTGGGCGGCCGACACGGGTGGTGAATCCGGTCGGCAAGATGGGCCGCGAGTGCCCAGGCGGGTGGTTAGTCCGCCTTGGGCGCGCGGCTGGTGGCACCTAGGCCATCCCGACCCCCCTCGAATCCGTAGGCGGAGTCGGCATGCCGCCGCGCGGCGATCGCGAGGCCATCCTGCGTCGCCCCTCCCCGCATGATGGGCCGCGTCCAGGTACTTCTCTTGGCCAGCCGGCGCAGCGGATGCGCACACATGTCGCGATGGGGCCTTCAAGGGCGGACTGCCCCTGACCCCCGCCGTGCGGCAGCTAGGCTCTTAACGCCGAGGGCCTCAAAAGCTTCAACCTGAGACAGACCAGCCGCGTCCCGGAGCCGCTAGCAAAGCCGCGATGAGTGCTCGCGCCTCCTCCGGCCGGGTTTGTGGCGGCTGGTCGGTCACAGCGAACCCTCTCCCTCCACAGCGGCGTTCAGGTAGTGGAAGGAGGGTTTGGGGTGCATGAGGAAGTCGTGGTGAGAGATGTTCCAGGCGTACGCCCCGGCCATGGAGAATGCCACGACATCGCCGATGCCAAGCTGCTTGACCGGGACCTGGCGGGCGAAGACGTCCTTAGGTGTGCAGAGTTGCCCGACGAGAGTGACCCGCTCGTTGGCTAGGCGCGGTCCAGTGTGGTCCGACGGCAGCACGAGAAACGGGTGGTTGTGCTGCTTGGTCACTGGTGTCCTGATTTGCATGGTGCCGCCGCGGAGTACGGCGTACCACTGACCGTGCGCCCGCTTCATGTCCAGGGCCTCGGTGATGTACCACCCCGCGTACACGCTGATGGCGCGGCCGGGTTCGATCCGCAGGGTCTCCCCGGGCCGGGCCAGTGCCGCGATCTCTCGACCGTAAGCAGCCCAGTCGAAGTGGCGGTCCGGGGTGGTGTAGTCCACAGCCATTCCGCCGCCCAGGTTGAACTCCGGCGCCTCCACCTCGGCCTTCTCCAGCCACGGCCGGGCCCATTCCAAGATCTCTGCGGACTGGCGCTGCATTGCCGGCGCGTCGAGGCCAGAGGCGAGGTGTGCGTGGATCCCACGAAGTCGTACCCACGGTGCCGCAGCCAGGATGTTGCGGCAGTCCTCAATGAGGGTGGAATCCATGCCGAATGGCCCGGACATGGCGAGTGCAGCCCCTGAGCGGTCGCTGGCGAGGTTGACCCGCAAGAGGATGTCCACCTCGCGGGCGTTGCGACGTGCGAGATCGGCCAAGCGGGACAGCTCATAGGGGCTCTCGACGTGGATACGTTCGACGCCCAGCTGCAGAGCTAGTGCCAGTTCGTGATCGGTCTTGCCCGGCCCGCCAAAAGCGAGGCGAGCACGAGGTAGAACGCTGCGCACATGCTCGAGCTCGCCGCCGGAGGCAACTTCGATGCCGTCCACGTACGGGGCGACGGCGCGCAGAATCGGTGCCTCGGGGTTTGCCTTCGCCGCGTAGAAGATCTCCGGCGCCCCGGCGGTCAGCGATCCCTTGATGTGCTCGGCATGAGCGCGCAACGCACCGAGGTCATAGACGTAGGCGGGCAGCTGGCCCGACGTGGCCAGCGCCATGGCCCGCTCAGCAACGATGTCAGTGATCACTCAGAGGCTCCTTGCCGTGTCAGGTGAGCGGGAACGCATGCTCGATCACGATGTAGTGGGCAGGGGCTACGGTGGCTGTTACCTCGACGGATCGTCCCTCGGCCGTCTGGCCAACGTGGATGATCTCGGTAACGCTCCTCTCGGGGCTGATCTCAAGCGCGCCCACCTCGGCCTCCGTCGGCAGTCGACTGGGAACGATGCGCTCGCTTGCCGAGGTCTGCGGATACCCGAGGCTGGCCAGCGCCGTTTTGACCCCTCCCTTGATCACCGGTCCGGGCTCCTCCAGGACCGTGTTCTCTGCAATCTCCAGGGGAAACCACGACTCGTTGATCCTCACCGGGATGCCACTGGCGAGCAGGCGGCGCCGCCGCACGAGACAAGACTCGCCATGTGCCACTCCGAGCGCTTCCGCAACCTCGGTGGGTGGCACAGCGCGTTCCACCGTGATCTCATGCTGCGGCTCGAGGCCTATGGCCTTCACGTCATGATCGAAGGCCCCTCGGTTACCGGCGCGCTCGCGGGCCGAGCGGGAGTACCGGGCGGCTGAATGAAGCATGGGCGGCAGCCAGGTAACGATGGTTCCGCGGCCCTGGCGGGGGCGCACCATTCCCTCAGCGGCGAGGAGCCCCATCGCGCGGTTCACCAGGCTGCGGGAGGCGCCGTATTTCTGAGCAAGTTCCGGCTCAGGCGGCAGGACGGACGCCGGCGGGTAGCGGCCGGCCTTGATGTCCTGGCGGAGCGAAGCGGCGATTTCGCGGTAGCTCATCCTCTGCGGGGGCATCCTTGACGACCCTTCTGCTAGTACCTGCCTTCACCGTACCAGTCGCCAAACGTTTGGCGAATCGCTTGACGACAGGTTGATGAAGTGCCACTCTCGGAAACGCCAAACGTTTGGCGTTTGGTCATAACAGTCGCCACTTCGGTGGCCCCGGAGTTTCAGAGGCACCTCCAACTCCTCCGGGTCCAGGACTGCTGTGCGCACGTCGCAGCGCAGATGCGCTGTCTGTCCGTCAGGGCGCCGGTACACCGTGCGGCCTGACAGGCAGAGAGAGCACCCGCGACGCCCCCTGCCACTCCGTCTGTGAGGAGTCCCCCATGCCTGCAGCCGTCCGTGAAATCGAGACCACTGCCCGGCGACGTCAGCGCCGGACCCGGTCCCGCACAATCAGCCCCCTCGAGCCCCTCTCCGTCTCCAGCCTCAAGCCGCACGAAATCGACCTCCGGCCCGACTGCCTGTCGCTGGTCTGCCCGAGCTGCCGGACCTGGGTCCCGATCGAGGTCGCCGCCACGTCGAAGGCAACGGCGAAGCTGGTTGTGCACCACATGGAGACGGCTGGCACCCCGAACCCGCACCGCTGCCTCGGCAGCTACCGCCTGGTTGTCCTCGACATGAACATCCAGCACTGGAAGCGGCGCCTGGAGGAAGGAGTCTCTGAAACCGGGGGCCGCCGCCCGACCCGCGTCATCCGGAAACCGAAGGTCGCGGTCGCCCCGGCTGTCACCCAGATCCTGGCGCCGCTCCTTGACGCTCAGGCCGCGCTCAAGCTCTACAAGGCCCACCGCAAGGGCTGCGCGATCTGCCGGCAGCCCGGCCACAGCCGCTGCACTGACGGCGGCCGGCTGGCTCGCCTCTACGCGCGCACGCAGCGCACCGAGCCGGCCCGCCGCGCGGCCCTCACCATCCGAGAGGAGCTGGCGGAGCAGCGCGAGCAGGGCCTGTGGCTGCTGCGCGACCTCCAGTGGTCGTCGACGGCCACCTCGGTCCGCCGGGCCGACATCCAGCGGGTCCGCGACGCGCTGGAGGCGACGCTCCGCCAGTACAGCCCGGAACTGACTCCCTGGGAGCGGGCCGACCTGATGAGCGCGATCACGATGCCCGCAACGAAGGCCGAGCAGCTCAACCGCTAGATCCGCAGCACACGAGCAGCCAACTCCCCACTCGGGAGTTCTCAGACAGCGACAGCCCCGGGGCTTGCACCCCCGGGGCTGTCAGTGCGTCGCATCAACTGGAAGGAGCGCGACGTTGACCATCATGACACCGGTGCCCGATCTCGTCGATCCGACCCAGCTCGAGAAGCGTTTGTCGTTCGAGGCCGGTTTCACCGCCGGCCGGACGGCGTCTCTGTCGGACGATACCGACAGCATGGTCCGGGCGCTGCTGGCCAACGAGGAGTACGCCGCGGTCGCAGGCTACCTCCACGGTCTCGCGGCCGGCGCGCGTGCCCGGATGCGCACCCACACCCGTACCTGCCGCTGCTCGCACTGCTCCTACGAGCGTCGCCGTCGGCACCGGCAGGTCGTACTGGCCGCCACGGCACGTAAGGACACCACCCAGCCTCGCCCTGCCGACTCCGACACGGACATGGACGAGGCGCTGCGCCGCGTCCGGACCGGGAGGTGAGGGTCGTGGACTGGCGTCACAACGCGATCTGCCGCGAGGAGAACCCCGAGTTGTTCTTCCCTGTCGGTAGCACTGGTCCTGCGCTGCTGCAGATCCAGGAAGCCAAGGCCGTCTGTTGTCGGTGCCCCGTGATCGGGCAGTGCCTGACCTGGGCGCTGGAGTCGAATCAGGCGCACGGCGTGTGGGGTGGTCTGAGTGAGGACGAGCGTCGTGCGATGAAGCGCCGGGCCGCCCTCAACCGGGCCAGGAAGGCGCAGAGGCAGCAGGGGCAGGTGTCGGCGTGACCGACGGCGAGAGGCAGCGCCTGGAGGAGCAACTCCGTCAGGCGAATGCCCGTAGTGCGGCTGACCGGCGAGCCCGTGGCTGATCGCGGTTGATCGCCGCCTTGCCAGGCGGCTCGTGGAAGGTCACCCCTGCTCTCGGGGGCGGGATCACCACGCGACGTCTGGCCCATCCCCATCTACACCCAGGAGTTGCAGTGGACAGTGTCACCTTCTCCCAGCGGCATGGCGACCCCGGCTCGTGGAGCGCCGCTGAATGCGAGGTCTCCCAGACCCTCGCCGCTTTGGTCCCGCCGCAGCCAGCTGAGCCCGTCGCGCTGCTCGTGCCCTCGCGCGGGGGCGGGCGGAGCGCCGTCCAGGCGGAGCGCACGGTCACGGACGGCCTGCTCGTCTACCGTGCGACCGACCTGGTCGGCTGGCGGCTCACTCACCATTCCGGCCTGGCCATCGCGGTGTTCGCATCCCGGTGGCAGGCGTTGATGGCTGCCGCCTGCCTCGCCGGTGTCGCCGACTGGTCCCGTAGCCCGTCCGCCCTGCGTGCGGACACCGACGTCGTGATCGCCGAGGTCGATGCCGGGGTACGGCAGGCCGGCGGCGTGTTGCTGGTGACCCCGGGCGGCGTGGCCGACCAGGTGCTGCGCGCTCTCCGCATGCTGAGAGCCGTGTCCACGGCCGACTGACTGACAGCTGCCTGGTCCGCCCGAACCGGCCCACCGCCGGGTCGGGCGGTGACGGGAGCCGGACAGTCCGTCCGGACCTGACTCGTCACAGCCGTGGAGGCCCGCCATGCTGCACGTTCCTACCGCACCGGACCTGGCCGACGCCATCGCCGAACAGATCCGCGAACACCGTACCCACCTCGCCAACGGCAGCCGCTTCCTCGCTGAGCACTACACCGGCCTCGAGACGGCCGGCCGCTTCACCACCGCCGGAGGCGCCCTCGTGGTCGTCCAAGCGCTGGTCAAGTTCGACAAGATGCACTTCTACAACCCGTCGAACTTCAGCTCCCAGCACTGCGTACAACTCACCGCCTCCGCGACGTGCCACGGCCACGGATGCACCGAGCCCGAGCATCAGCAGCCGTTCAGCGACACGTTCCTGCTGGACGACGACGCCCGTATCTCCGCGGCCGCTGCGCTGCCACTGGTGCGGCAGGCCCGCGCATGGGCCCAGGAACACGCTGCGACCTGCCGCGCGATGCCCTACGACGGCCGCTGACAGGCTGCCTGATCTGTCCGATCGCTGGCCGACAGCCTGCACTCCCCCAGCAGCACCACGACGCCCGCCCCCACGGCCCGTACCGATTCCTACCGGTGCGGGCCGCCGCTGTGTTCATGAAAGGACGGCAAGAGCAATGGCCGCGCGCACCGCGACCCGTACCCGTAACCAGAGGAAGAAGACGCCGACGAACACGTCGGCCGCGGCACCGACGCGGCGCGCCGCCGTTCCGGCAGCACCGAGGCCAGCTGTGGCCACGGGGCGGCCCGAGGCCGACGCCCAGGTCGCCGACCGACGTGATCGTGCCGCCGATCTCCTCGACGTCGCGCGCGAGACGGCCATGGCCTTCCAGGGTGTCAGTGTCGAGCGGGACACCGACGCCCGCGACCGCGCCGCAGACATCCTGGACCTGGCCCGCGAGGAGGCCGGCGCTCTGCAGGCTGCCGCATTCGAGAGGGCGGCTGATACCCGGGACCGTACCGCTGACCAGACTGATCTCGCGCGGGCCACCGCCGAGCTTCTGGTCGCAGACGCGTCGTCCCGGGCCGGTGCCATCGTCGACGCGGCGCGCGCTACGGCCGTCGGCCTCGAACGAGAGGCCGAGCGGGATGCTGAGCATCGTGCTGAGGAGGCCCGCCGTCAGGCCTCGGCTCTCCTCGAGGACGCCCGGGGCCAGGCCGAGTCCCTCACCAGTACGGCCGGTCTCGAGGCCTGCGAGCTTCGGGAAGCGGCGGACCGTGAGCTGGCCGATGCCCGAACGGTCGCCGACCAGTTGCTCATCGACGCCCGCGCGGACGCCGAGGCGTTGCTGGAGCAGGCTCGTCAGCAGCTGGCGGACGCCGAGGCCGTGGTGGCGAAGGCTACGGAGGAGGCCGAGGACCTCCTGACCGCGGCGTCGGACCGGGCCCGACGGCTGAGGACCCTGAACGATGAGCAGGTGGCGGCCTCAGAGCAGGCCGTGGTACGAGCCCGTGAGATTGCCGAGGGCGACCTCGCGGCCGCGGAGAACACCGTGAAGCAGCGGCGGATGGCAGCCGAGCGCTTGCAGTCCGACGCGGAGGCCGAAGCCGAGCGGCTCCTGGCGCAGGCCCGGACGCGTGCCGAGCAGATCCGTACCGAGGCCGAGCAGGAGCAGACCGCTGCCCGCCAGCACGCCGAGACCGCCGCCCTGAAGGCCACCCAGCTCGTGGAGGAGGCACAGCGGCGGGCCGAGGCTGTGCTCGCCAGGGCTGACGAAGAGGCGCGTGGCCGGCTCGAGGCGGCGGTCGGTCTGCGCGAGCAGGCCGAGAAGGAGTCGGCTGCAGTGCTCGCCAAGGCGAACCGCGAGGTCAGTGAGCTGAGGGCACGTGTGGCGCGTGAGGTGCAGCAAGTGCGGTCGGAGGCCGAGCGGCACGCCTCGTTGGTGGAGGCCGCGGCGCAGGAGCGGTTGGCGGAGGCCGGGCGTGTGCGGGCCGAGGCTGAGGAGGATCGAGAGGCGGTGCGGCGGGAGCTGGAGGCGGTGGCGCGGCCGGGGGCTCGGAGCAAGGTGACGCGGTGGGTGTGGGCGCGGGCGCCGATGGCGACGCTGGGCGCGGGGATCGGTTTGACGGCGATGGGCGAGTATCACCTGGCGCGGCTGGTGGGGTTCGGCTGGGTCGGCTTCCTGCTGCCGGTGTGTATCGACATCTGGGCCGCCGCTGCCTTCCATCGCAAGCGCGATGTGAAGCTCGCGCTCAGCATGATGATCACGACGAACGTCGTTTACCACCTTGCCGAGCGGGGGATCTTCGGCGTCCAGCCGGACGGTCACCCTGAGTGGTGGCTGGTGGCGTTGGTCGCATGCATCGCCCCGATCGTCGTCTGGCGAGTCCACCACCTTCTCGGCACCCATCCGGAGCCGTCACATGACGCCGGCCTGACGCCGGACACCGCAAACACCACCAGCCCGGACGGCGACCGGACTCCATCGGACGCCCCGCCCGGCGAGTCTGCGGCCAACCGCCCTGGCGACGACCGGACGGCAGACCGTACAGCTCCGGACAAGCAGAGCGAACGGACGGGGCGTCGCCCCGTCCCACCTGCGGATTCTCCCCCGTCCGATCGACCGTCCGGCAAGCGTCATGCCGGGGCGTCCGGTCAGCGTCCTGCCCCGTCCGGACCTCCCGCCATACGCCCCGACAGCGAGCTCCTCGCACGGCTGCGTCAGGTACCGACCGACCCGGACGGGCGCATGCCCGTCACCCGTGCACGGGACGCACTGGGCTGCCGGACCCAACGAGCCGTACGCCTCATGCGCGTCGCCGGCGTCCTGCGTCCGCAGGACGACCCGGAACGCGCAGCCATCACCAGCAGTAACTGACTGCACGGAAGGTCCTCCGTCATGTCCCCCGTTCGTCCGGCGCCGCCCTCGACCGCGGTGCTGCACCACCCCGGCACCCCCCACGCGCCCTATGGCGGGGGTGCCTCCAGTCCCCTACGGCAACCGGCCGCCAACGCTTCGCGAGGCCTGCCGGAGGGCGCGTCGAAGCCGCCGACACCGCCGTGGACTCACCGGCTCCTCCCCCGGTCCATACGCATCCTGCTCGCCGGCCTGGGCTGGTGGCAGGACCCGGCCCCGCTGGCCCCCTCCGCCCACCTCGAGCAGGTCCTGGCGGTGCTCCAGCGGTACGGCTGGTGTCAGTCCCTGGATGTCACGCCCACCGGCCGGATGTGTATCCGCGGCGCCCAGAACCTGCTCGAGAAGACCGGACACGTCACCCCGCAGGGGCGAGAGCGGGCCGTCCATTGTATGCAGCACGTCTTGTCCGAATGCGGCGTGGACATGCAGTTCTTCGCCTGGAATGACCTGCCCGGCCAGCACTTCTCGGTTGTCGAGGAACTGCTGACCAGGGCCGCAAGCACAGCACGAGAGAACGGAGAGTGAACGTGTCCGTCAACGAAGACAAAGAGTGGTCCCGGCTCGTCAAGGGACTGACCGTTACTTCCTCCACGGAAAGCATCGATCAGAACCCCTACGGCGCACCGACGCAGCCGCAGAAGCCGGGGCTGACGAGGCGCGGAAAACTCGCTCTGGGAATCGGTGCGGCGGTCATCGCCGGAGGCAGTCTCATCGGCTACCAGGTGTATTCGGCTGAGGCTGCCGAGAGCGAGGCCAAGGCCCAGGAGATCGCACTGAAAGCGCAGGCCCTGGAGCTGGAGAAACTCCGGGAAATCAACCGCGCGAACGAAGCCGACCGTAAGGCGGCGGCCAGTCAGGAGACGGCCCGTCAGGCGTCCGTCGACGCATGCGTGAAGAACAACTCCACCCGGGTCGGTAAGGGCTACGGCTCCCCCTCGCACCAGGATGTCGTGCGCGACTGCCAGACCCAGTACCCCGGCGCGTCCGCCGGCGACGCCATGGCGGCAGCGGGTTCCTCGAAGGGCGCCGACGGAGGCGGGGGTAACCAGGGTCTCCTGATCGGCGGCGGGGTCCTGGCCCTGTTCCTGATGGCCGTCGCGAAGAAGGGCACGCGGAGCAACAACGCGTAGTCACTTCCCACTTACCTCCCAGCTCGAGCACGCCCCATCCGACCCCTCAGAGGCCCTGACCGTGGATTTCCGGCTGGGAAGTAAGTAGTAAGTAACTACAGAGAGTGAGGTGTGCAATGGCGGCAGACACGATCCCCGCAGCCGCTCCAGGGCCGGCCGACCCTCCCGATCCGAACCTCCCCAGCACTCCCCCGCCGGGGCGGCTGGCCTCCGTGCTGGCCCCCATCGAACCCGCCAGGCCGCCCTTCGATGCCACCCCCCAGGCGGTATCGGCCGAAGGAGCCCAGGAGGCACCCGTGGCGGGCGCCTCGAGCGCCGTCTACCACGGCGACGGCACCAGTGCACAGGCCAACAGTAAAACCATAGGGCCCTTACAGAAGCAGGGGATTTGGCGCGCCTGGCTGCTGGCCGGTGCGGCCCGTTGGGGCAAGGGAGGCGGCGCGCTGAACAAACGCCTGGAGCTCGCGAAGGCCAGGGCTACGGCGCATCAAGTGAAAGAGGCTCGGACGGTCTCCGTGAACAAATCCAATGGCCTTCCTGGCAGAGGGCCGAATGGAGCCGCATCCGGTGGAAAATCGTTGGGTAATAAAGGCTCCGCGTCACCCTCTGGAAGGAGCGGAAGGAATTCCAACGGGACTGCACATCAGGGCCCCGCCGGACGTTCCGGCGGCGTGGCTGGGTCCGGTTCCGGCGGTGGCCAAGGACGCGGCCCAGGTAGTGGCGGGCCGACCGGCGGAAAGGCGAATGGGCATACCTCCAAGAAGCCGGACGGCAGCGGGCAAACGAGGCCTGGGAACCATGCCGCGAAGGACTCCGGCAGCACGAAAAGCCCTGGACCGGGTTCGCCGAGGAACGGAGGCACCGGCGGCAAGGCCGACGGTACGAGCGGGAGCCGGAGACCCGCAGGAGGCACCGGGAAGAACGGTTCCCGAACCGGCTCTGGCTCCGGCACGGGGCCTGGAGGAAGCGCCAGGCCGGGCGGTGCGTCGTCCGGTGGCACCGGCACCAAAGGAGCAGGGGAGAAAAGCTCCGGCAAGAACAGCACCGGCCCCCGTGGGGGCAGCGCCCGTGCCCCTGGTACGCCAGGCACATCCGGTGGCTCCGGCAAGGGGCAGGGCGGGGCGTCCCGCTCCAGTCCGAAGCCCGGCTCGAAGCCTGGCCGGCAGCCGGAGGCCGGACAAGCAGGGAAGGGCGGGAAACCCTGGTCCACGCGTGAGTCCCGCGAGGCCGGATACCGCGACGGTCACCGCGCCGCCCGCACCGTCGCCCAGGTCCAGGCCTACCGCGACGGTGTGAAGGACGGCTGGCAGGACGGCAAGGAGGCAGCGGCCCGTGACAAGGAGCGCCTGGACGAGGCGCGTGAGGAGCGCAAAAGGGATCGTGACAAGGAGAAGCCAGTGAGCGGAAGCAGCGCGGACTACCACACCCCCGAGCCCAAGCCCGAACCGATCGGAGTGACGGAGGTCAACGGTTCCCACGTCCTGCTGGGCGACGGCGCCGAGAGGGAGTCCATGAGCCGTGGAGAAGTCCGCTCCTTGAAAGCCTTCGAGCGGCGTCTACAGGCGAAGGCCGAGTCCATGGTGAAGATCGCGGAGCGCACCAAGAACCTGCAGGTACACGCGGAAGAGCAGGTGAAGAAGGCCACGAAGCTCCTGGAAGACGCCAAGGCCGTCCAGGGAGGGCAGAAGATGGCCGCCGCCCTGACCAAGGTGGAGGAAGCCGCGAAGGTCCAGGCGATCAGGGCCGCGGAGATCCACAAGCGGGCAGTGAAGGCGGCGGAGAGCGTGACAGTCGTCCTGGCCAATGCGGAAACCCGGTACGGCGCCATCTACCGGGCCGTCGTCGACTCCGACGAGACGGCGCCCGCCGAACTCGCCTTCTACAGGAGGTAACACTCATGGCTGACTTGACCTACACCCAGCTCCAGAGGGCCGTGACCGACCTGAAGAAGGACGTCACCAAGGCCGCCGAAGCGATCCGTAGCGAAGCGCAGAAGATCGAAGACGAGGCTCAGGACACCGGCCGCGTAGCGGAGGTGATCGGCGGAATGGGCGTGGACTCCTCCACCGTGGCGGAGACCCGCGACCTGTCACGGATCATGAAGGGCGTCTCCGAAGCCTCCATCGCCTACGCCGCCTCCGCGGACGACACCGCCAAGGCGGCCAAGGGTGCCTACGACCAGGCGCACACCACCCATGGCGGTATCCAGGAAGCCGTCTCCCGCGCACCTGTGGACAGTGTCCACTCCATCAACCGCGAATGGTTCCGCCAGGAATAGACCATCCCTCGCGAGTCGGGACCAGAAAGCACGCGGTCCCGCCTGGCTTTGTTCACGAGAGCCGGTTCTGGCTCAGGTTCTGTGGAGTGTCACTCCTCGTGGCGCAGGTCTCTTGGCGGCCGGCCGAGCGGGAGCCGAGCTCATGACTGGCCAGGCCCCCCGAGGCGTTCCGTGGGACCGGCAAAGGAGAGGAAGAGAACCCGCGTGGTGAGCAGCCAGGTGTCGTCCACCTTGCGGAATGTATCTTCGTAGTGCCCCACCTGGACCGGGGGCCGCGGTGGTACGAGGCCCTCTCTGTAGCCGTCGACACGGTACGTGGTGAAGTAGGTGGTGGCGGAGGCGGTATCCGCAGAGGTCACGGTGACCAGGATGTTGGTGCATATACGGCGTGACAGCCGGTCTGCGGGGCGGTTGCCGAAGTAGGTGCGCAGGGCGTCGTGACCCGCAATGCGGCGGTCGCCAGCAGGCCATTCCCAAGTGCCGTCCCGCGTGAACAGCTCCGCCACCGAGCCCGGGTCCCCGAGGTCGAGCCGGTGGACGAACTCGACGACCAGCCGCTCACAAGCCCGCTCTGCGAGCAGGCGTTCCACGTGGTCAAGAGATTCAGCATTCATCATCAACTCATATCAGATCACTCCCGGCTGAGTGGGCCTCACCCGAGCTGAGCCCCGGTTCCGGACTCACGTTCTCCGGAACCGTGCCCGTCCGTGAGTCGCCCCCACATGCCGATCCGTGACTCAGCGTGGCCGGACCACGGAGCCTGAGCCAGAACCAGATCTCGCTGACAAAGCCCAGTCCCGCCCCTCCTCTCCCAGGCAGCGTCATCACTCAGCCATCTAGGAGTACTTCCGTGTCCTCGAATGCCACATCCGTGTCGCGTGAGTCCTCTACCGAGCGCGCCATCGCCATCGCCACCACCGTCGCACCCCTCGCCACCGGTGTCCTGGCCCCGTTCCTGGACACCGCAGCGGCCTCCACCGCCGTCATCGCCTACAGCGGCGGCGCCGGCTTCATGGCCGCCAACTACATGGTCCGCCTCCCGGCCGGCCTCGCCGACAACATTCCCGCAGGCGACATCATCACCGCACACCGTTCCCCGATGTTCATCTCCACCCTGACGGCCGGCATGGCCCTGGGCATGGGCACCCTGATGGGACCCCAGGGAGCGGACGCCCTGATGGCCGGAGCGCTCACGTTGCCCTCCATCCCCGGCATCATTTCTCTGGGCTGGTGGGCGGCCGTCGCCCTGGTGCCGTGGAAACTCCGCAACGTCCTCCGCCGCCAGCAGACCACCCCGGCACCGACCACTGCCCCGCAGAGTGCACCAGCTCCGCCGCCGACCGCCGCGGAGCAGATCCTCAAGCAGTGGGCCGAACACATCTCCCACCCCCGCGACGGCGCGCACAAGGGCCAGGAGCTGATCGTGCGCACCCTGGGCCCGGCCCGCTGGACCGGTACGGTCACTGCCCCGGCCGGCGCGTCCGTCTCCGTCACCGCACAGACGGTGTCCTCCGTCTACCGCGTGCCCGCGGCCTGGATCCAGTTCGCCGACGGCGCCCACGCCGGGGAACGGCACATCACTGTCAACCTGGTGGCCCCACCGGAGATCGACTCCTCCACGCTGGCCGGGGCCTGGAGGAAATTCGTCGCGCGGCCCGGCGGCGTCATGCCCGGAACCCACCTGCGGGATGTTCAGGACGACCCCAACACCGGCGGTCAGGTCGCTCTCGTCGTCGCCGACGAGACCACCGACAAGCTGAACGTCCCCGACCGGGCCGCGCTCGCCGGCGCCCTGCGCACCACGCCGCTCCTGGTCTCATACGAGCCGCGCCAGAACCCGCGCGAGGCGGTCATCCGGAAAATGGACACCAACCCCCTGGAGACGGGCGTCCCCTTCCCCGGCGTACACGTCCTGAAGGCCGACACTGACGGGTTCATCGTCATCGGCCGCGGAGTGTCCGGCTTCCCCTCCCGCATCCAGCTCTTCGACCCCAAACTGGGCGCCCAGCACCTGCTGATCGCCGGGGTCACCGGCTCCGGCAAAGGCGGCACCCTCCAGATCGTCACCCTGGCCCACCACGTCAACGGCTCCGCGATCCTCTACGCCGACCCCAAAGGCTCCTCCAACCCGTCCGTGGAAGCCATGTCCGCCCACGCCGGCCTAGGCATCGAGGGCGCCATCGCAACCATGCGGATCGGCTACCACCTGCTCCAGCACCGCATCGCAGAATCCGCCCGCCTGGGCCTGAAGAACTTCCACCCCTCCCCCATGCGCCCATGGGCACCGCTCGCCCTGGACGAAGCGTCCAAAATGCTGGGAGAACACGCCTCCTACAAAAAGGAAGCCACCTTCATCGCCAACGCCTTCGCCACCCAAGGCCGATCGCTGGGCATGCCCATCATCCTGGCCAACCAAATCATGAACCTCGCCGAACTCGGCGGAGACGCCGCAATCCGCGACAACATCGTCTACGGCGGCGCACTGATCCTGCTGCGCTCCGACTCCGACCAGAAGCACCGCGTGGACCTCCCGGAGAACTTCGCCGGCTGCAACCCCTCCGACATCCCCGCCGTCTGGGCCGAGGAACGGGGCATGCTCTACAACCCCAACACTCCGCCGAGCAACCCGGAGCGCACGTTCGGCCTGGGCTTCGCCGCCGGCCCCGACGGAGCCCCGGAGATGATGCGGAACTGGATCCTTGAGGACGCCACCCCCTACATCGACCACAACAACATCGCGGTCCCCCAGGACTTTCCGCTGTGGGACGAGCGCGAGGAGCTGGCCGCCCGCTCCGTCCTGCCGGACGACGAGGACAGCGCCCCCACCACGTTCGTGGGCGGTATCGACCTGCCCAGGAAGGCGCTCAGCAGCGATGACAAGATCCTCCAAGCACTCGAGGACGTCGCCGACCCGCTGGGCCTCGAAGTGATCTACAAGCACAAGGACGAAATTTCCGCCTTGGCAGGGGTGAGCGGATCAACGTTCGACAATGCGCTGTCTCGGCTGGTCAGGGCGGAGAAAATCCACAGGCAGACGAAGGGGGGCAAGGAGCTCCGCGGCATGTACGGCCTAGGGACAGCCCCGGAGCCAGACAAGGCCGACGAGAACCAGGCGGCCTGACCTGCCCACCCGGCCAGGTCAAGCCCATCTGGCTCACCCGTAGCTGCTGGTCAACTGACTCCGATCACACCGGAGTTCCAGGTGCAGGCTGCAGCTCCACAGCAACGGTCAGATGTATCACCCGCTAGTGACATCCAGCCCACCAACGATCACTGCAGATGTGGCTCAGGAGCACTCAGAAGGAAGCAACATCGTGTTCAATGGGGGCCGTGGCGGCCGTCCCTTCACGTCAAGAGAATGCAAAGCCACCGCAACGCCGCAGGTCGCGAAGGGTGAGCTCCGCGCGAGCGGAGGTGAGCCGGCCGCCCAGGCGGTCACGGTGGGGAACGGCGCGTGAGCTCCGCGCGAGCGGAAGTGAGCCGACAATGGCAGGGGTGCCATAGGCGCGTCGGGCGTGAGCTCCGCGCGAGCGGAGGTGAGCCGCTGATTCAGTGCCAGCCCTTGCCCTGCCGAGGGTGCACCACGTACGCAAGCTCGGCGCTCAGTGGAACGACCACGACCTCACACGCACCCTGACGGCGTTCGCCGCCGCCACCGGCCTGCACTCCCTGCACGGCGCCCACGAGTGACCACCCCGGCGGTACCGTGCCACTTCCCGACACAAGGAGAATCCCCAGTGCGCGGTATTCGCACGGTCATGGTCTTCGTCGAGGATCCAGAAGCTGCCGCCCGCTGGTGGGGGGAGATCTTCGACGCAGAGGTCAAGCTCGACATCAACGGCATCTCCGGCTACGCCTGGCTCGATCTCGACGGACTCGAGTTCGGCTTTCACCCGGTTTCCCCCAAGGCCAACGTCCACGGGCGAAGCACCGTCCCGTACTGATCCGTCGAGGACCTCGACACCGAACGCAAGCACCTCCTCGAAGCGGGCTGCACGCATCACCGCGGCCCTCTCGACGTGGAGCCCGGCCGCCGCATCTGCCAGCTCATCGACCCGTTCGGCACTGTCTTCGGACTCGACGGGCCCTGACCCCCGGAGCCCCCAATGCGCCACTGGCCCCTCACCGTGCTCCAGCTCACCACCGCCGATCTCGTTCTGCGCCTCCCCTCGGACGATGATCTCGACGCCCTCGCCCAGGTGGCCGCCGACGGAGTCGTCCCCAAAGGCACCGTGCACTTCCCGCAGCCCTGGGCATCCGCCCCGCCGGCCGAGCGGGCCAGGAGCGTCGTGCAGAACCACTGGTGGGCGCGAGGCGGCTGGACCCGCGAGTACTGGCGCCTCCTCCTGGCCGTCTTCCGCGAGGGCCAGGTCATCGGCCAGCAGAACCTCTCCGCACGCGACTTCGCCACCACCAGCGAAGCCCGCACCGGCTTCCCGGTCGGTATCCCGCAAGTTCGGCTACCACCCCAACGGAACGCACCGCATCGCCGTCGACGGCCTCCTCTATGACGCCCATGAGGAGTGTGGGCGTCGTCTGAAAAGTGGACCAGGATCGACGTTTGAAAGTTGACCCCCTCTGGCGGTCTGGCTCGTTGAGTCAGACCGGGAGGGTGGGTGATCAGCGTGGAGGACTGGGCAGAGATCCGGCGGTTGCACCGGGCCGAGAAGATGCCGATCAGGGCAATCGCCAGGAAGCTGGAAATCGCCAGGAACACGGTGCGGCGGGCGGTGGCCAGCGACGCGCCGCCGAAGTACCAGCGGGCTCCGAAGGGCTCGATCATGGACGCGGTCGAGCCGCAGATCCGCGAGTTGCTGGAACAGTGGCCGGACATGCCGGCGACCGTGATCGCAGAGCGGATCGGCTGGAGCCGGAGCATGACCGTGCTCAAGGACCGCGTGCGTGAGCTCCGGCCGGCTTTCCAGCCGGTGGACCCCGCTTCGCGGACAGTCTATGAACCGGGCGAACTCGCCCGCCCAGTGCGACCTGTGGTTCCCGCCCGCGGAGATCCCGCTGGGCTTCGGTCAGACCAGCTCCCCGCCAGTGCTGGTGATGGTCTGCGGCTACTCGCGCTGGATCAGCGCCCGTATGCTGCCGTCGCGCAACGCGGCCGACCTGATCGCCGGGCACTGGCGGCTGCTGACCGACCTCGGAGCGGTGCCCAAGGCCCTGGTCTGGGACAACGAAGGCGCCGTCGGCTCCTGGCGGTCCGGTGGCCCGCAGCTGACCGAGGACTTCGCCGCGTTCGCCGGCCTGCTGGGAATCAGGATTATTTTGTGCAAGCCCCGTGACCCCGAAGCCAAGGGACTGGTTGAAAGGGCGAACGGGTACTTGGAGACCTCGTTCCTTCCCGGCCGGGTCTTCACCTCGCCGGCGGACTTCAACGTCCAGCTCGCCGACTGGCTCACCAAGGCCAACCGGCGCCTCCACCGGACCTTGCAGGCGAGGCCTGCGGACCGGCTCGACGCCGACAAGTCCCGGATGCTCGGCATCCCACCCGTCTCACCGCCCGGCTGGTGGAAGTCCAGCCTCAGGCTGCCGCGCGACCACTACGTCCGCCTCGACACCTGCGACTACTCCGTCCACCCGCTCGCCGTCGGCCGGCGAGTGGAGGTGACCGCCGACCTCGACCAGGTCCTCGTCACCTGCGACGGCACGGAAGTCGCCCGTCACACCCGCTGCTGGGCCAAGCACCAGACCCTCACCGACCCCACTCACGCGGCCGCAGCCGTCGCTGCCCGCACCACCATCAAGCCCGAGCCCGCCGAGAAGCTCGAGGTCGAGATGCGGTCCCTGGACACCTACGACCGGATCTTCGGCGTCATCGACGGCGGCCTCGGACAAGGAGTCGCATGACCACCACGAGCTCGAAGAAGATTGCCGGCATCGGCCGGGACGTCACCTCCGAGATCTTCTTCCTCACCCGCGCGCTGAAGGCCCCCTCCCTGCGGGAGGCAGCCGGCCGGCTCGCCGAGCGGGCCCGAGCGGAGGAGTGGAGCCACGAGGAATACCTCGTCGCCTGCCTCCAGCGCGAGGTCGCCGCCCGCGACGCCCACGGCGCCGAAGGCCGCATCCGCGCGGCCCGCTTCCCCGCCCGGAAGTCCTTGGAGGACTTCGACTTCGACCACCAGCGGTCCCTGAAGCGAGAAACGATTGCTCACCTGGGAACCCTCGATTTCGTCGCCGGGAAGGAGAACGTGATCTTCCTCGGACCGCCCGGCACCGGCAAGACCCACCTCGCCACGGGACTTGCGATCCGGGCCTGCCAGGCCGGCCACCGCGTCGCCTTCGCAACCGCCGCCCAGTGGGTCGCCCGCCTCCTCGATGCCCACAAGGCCGGCAAGCTCTCCGACGAGCTCACCCGCCGCGGCCGCTACCCGCTGATCGTGGTCGACGAGGTCGGATACATCCCCTTCGAACCGGAAGCGGCCAACCTCTTCTTCCAGTTCATCTCCGGCCGCTACGAACGCGCATCCGTGATCGTGACCAGCAATAAGCCCTTCGGACGCTGGGGAGAGGTCTTCGGTGACGACACCGTCGCCGCCGCGATGATCGACCGCCTGGTCCACCACGCGGAGGTCATCAGCCTCCGCGGCGACAGCTTCCGCATGCGCGGACGCGACCTCGGACGCGTCCCACCCGCCGAAAGTACCAGCAACGACTAGGGCGCGAGGCCCAGTGCGAGGGTGCGGCAGCGGGGCAGGTGCCCTGCTGCCGCACCGGACGCCCCTATGCCTGGGATTCGAGTAGCCAGCCGACGGGCGAGTTGTCGTTGGTGTCGGTCGCGGACTTCTTCACCCGGCCGATGCTGATCTTGGTGGTGCCTGTGGTGACCTCGAAACCGACCCTCGGGCCGCCGGCCAGGACGTCATAGTTGTTGACGGTCCAGGACGTGCCGTTGTGGACGGCCACCTTGATGCGGACGTCCACGTAGTCGGCGCCAAGAGAGAACCAGAGCTTCTTCCAGCCGAAGCCGGAGGCGTTGGGTGGCGGAACGGGGATGACCTGCGCGTCCTTGTAGTGGATGCGCTTATCCGCCTCGTCGATGGTGAAGCCGTGCGGGACCGAGCCCGTCTGGAACGATGGCACGCAGTACTCCTCTCACCAGCGGTGATTGCAGAGCGATGCTCCATGGATACGATGCGCTACCTAACGGGCATATACACCAACTCGCATGGAACTAGACAGACTTGGCGCGAAACGCTCGTACTCATATCCAGACGGGAAGTAGTGCCACAATCCGGTGGGGTAGCGCGAAGCTGCCTTCCGGACAGCATCAAGATCAACTGATGGACCGGGGGTCAATAGTCACCCGTCGCCAGCGGGTCGCGTTTCAGGCGTCGCCGACAGAGGAGGTCATCGAAGCAGCCGACTGGCAGGGCTACGCCAGCATGACGCCTGTAGGAGTAGTCGGGCTGTCGGGCTGCATCCCGCTCTTCCGCTGATCACGTATGACCTCGCCAGGGCTGAAAGCGCTGCGCCGAGGCTTCATCCATATTGTGCGGCTACTCGTCTCGGGCAATCGGCATGTGAAAAGAGCTGTTACGGAGCGCGCGTAGGACAGTCCGCTGGCGCCGTCGGATGGATGTCGCTCCCCAGGAGGGCCCGAGTGAACCCGGCGTCCGGGTCGTCCTCATCCCTCAAGCAGTGCAAGGCTGCTCGTGCCACAGCGAAGGGGAGGTAGTCCGCAACGCTGCCGAGCCCCGGAAAGCTCCGAAGCGGGAGGCCGAACAGGCGTTCCAGGGCCAGCGGTGAGCTCCGCGCGAGCGGAGGTGAACCGGAGCAGGCCGACCACGGGGTGACCCAACGATCACGGGTGTCAAGGTGAAGATGCGGGGTTATCCCAGCGGGGGGCAGGCGTGGGCGCTCCGCTTCCCCATGAGCCTGGCGGGACCATCTCCGCCTGCGCGAAGCGGACGTCGACGAAAACCAGGCGGCCTGACCTGCCCACCCGGCCAGGTCAAGAAACAACCCTCGCAAGCGAGACGAGGTTGGCAACAGCTCACCTTCGCCTGCGCAGAGCGGACAGGCAGCGTGCATGGACACTCAGTCCAACTGACTCACCCCATAACCACTGGTCAACGGACTCCGAGCCCATCGGACCTCCAGTTGCAGACCGCAGCGCCACAACAACAGCCAAGGTGTACCACCCGCCACTGACAACCAGCCCACCAACAATCACTGCAGATGTCACTCGGGAGCATTCGGAGGAAGCGAGGATCGTGTTCAATGGGTGCCGTGACGGCCATCCCTTCACATCAAGAAAATGCAAAGCCACCGCAACGCCGCAGGTCGCGAAGGGGTGAGCTCCACGCAAGCGGAGGTGAGCCGCCGGGCTGTCCGGGGCGGAGCCAGACGCCTCGGTGAGCTCCGCGCAAGCGGAGGTGAGCCGGTGTTCGTGCCCCGGACACGGTGGACCGGGCCTGAGCTCCGCGCGAGCGGAGGTGAGCCGATCCACGAGGTCGGGCCGACCCTGGTGGGCGTGGGGTTCGTGCTACCGGAGGTGAGCCAGCAACGGAAGACGCGATACCAGTCCCGCTACTGTGCGAGCTGGGACGACACGGTAGTCCGGTCCCGATGGGTACCGATGGGGTCCAGCCTATTCGCTGGATCGTCCGGGCTGGTGGCCGGCTCCCCTGCGCTGTGCCAGGTGACCGAGACCAAAACGCTGCCTTCGGGCATGGAGCTCTTTGACGTTCACTGCCTTCGTCTGATTGAAAGTGAAGCTCCCGTGCTGTCCGCGGAGCTTGCAGCGGCGCAGGATCTGGTGTGGGAGAAGGCAGTTGCGGCCAATCCGGCGTTGTTCGATGGGCCGGTGGTGGGGTGTACGGAGCCCCGGTGGAAGGAGCCGGACACGCCGTTCCTGCGCTGGACTGCGGTGACGTACCGCCACTATGCCCTGCGCCGCGTTCCCGGCGGTCAGGCGTTGCTGTCGTTGTTCGTGAACGTGGTCCAGCCGACAGATGACGGCAGGGTCGTCGTGGCGAGGTTGTCGCCTGCGACGGCTGCGCCTGGCCGGTGGCAGCTGCCTGGCGGCTCGGTGGAGCCGCCCCGGGACGGCGAAGTGCTGGATGAGGAAGCGCTGAGTGGGCAGGCGGCGCGGGAGCTGGCCGAGGAAGCCCGGGTGGAGGTCAAGCCGGACGAGCTGCGGCTATGGGCGGCCACCCGCAGCGAGAATTTCAGCGTCGGTCTGACCTATCTTGCTCCGGCCCTGCCGGAGGCCGAGCTGAGGAACAGGTTCGCCGCGATGGCGGCGACGGAGCGCACGGCGGGACGTGAACCGAAGCTCGCTGAGATCGCGTTCGTACGTTCCCCGCATGAGCTGGACAGTCTGACAGGGCCGCATGCGGACTACCTGGAGCCACTCGTCTGCCGATACGCCGAGGCCCGCTGCGGCACGGGGTCTGACTCAGGTACTGGTGAGGACGTCGCGGCCGCGTTGGTCGAGCTCGGTTGCGCAGCGCAGGCCGCGGGCCCGGAAGCGGGCGAGGTCGCTGCGCATGCGGGAGACTGCCTTGCGGGTACGGACGGAGGGGACGCTTCCATGTGGTCGATCGCCTGGTGCCAGGTGGCGCGTGCCTGCTCGATGCTGCGCTTGAGATGCATCTCGGCACCGGCGACCAGGTCCAGGGCCACGATCCGCGCGTAGGTATCGGCCGGGCGGGTGATGGCGGCCAGCGCGGGGCGCTCGGGGACCTGACGCACACGTCGTCCGAGGTGGCCACGTACCTGCTGGTGTTCGACGCGACGGAGGGCACGCTGGTGATGCCCGTGTTGTCGGCGCGGATCAACGCGGACCCGTACAGCGAGGTGCCGGAGCGCAGGGTGCCGCATGTGGTGGTGGAGCCGCAGCAGGACGAGGTGATGGAGCGCCTGTCGCCGGAGGAGCTGGCGGCTCTGATCGCGCAGGTGCGCTCATTGCGACCGGCTGGATGGGGTGCTGGCGCGGCTGGTGGCAGCGCGAGCGGAGTTCGGCTCGGGGCTGATGCCGCCTGGCCGGGCGGCTGGGTACCGTCCGGCCAGCTTGGGCTAGTTGAGGATCCAGGTTATGGACGCGATGGCCAGGATGCCGAGAAGCCAGAAGGAACAGCCCTGCTTGGGGTTGCTGCCGCAGACCCAGCCGCCTCGGCGTCTCACGCCGGTCTTCGTCACGGTGCCCTTTCGCCAGTGCTTGGCCATCCCGCCCCCTGTCGAGTCGGTTGCTTCCGGCTTGGTGGAGCTTGCCTGTTCGCGGGTGTCGTTGGTCAGGGGTTCGTTGGCCGTTTGTGCTGGTGGCCGTAGGCGTGGATGGGCTGCTTGTCGGCCCGCGGGGGCCACTGAGCCCGGCTGTGTGCACGACGACTGGCTGGTGGCGTGGTCTTGTCAAAGGTTCCCGGTTCGTGGGGGCCCGGACGGTTCCAAGACGTGGGAGGAGGTGGGTTGCGATGGCGGAGTGCGACCACGACTGGACGCAGTGGAGTGGTAAGACGCGTTGCCGGCGGAGGTGCGGGCGGCGGTGCTGGAGCGGACGGGCCCGGTGTCGGCGGTGGACGATGTGCCGCACGGAATCACCTGCCGGTTTGCGGCGGTGTTGTCGTTGGCGTCCGAGCGGGTGTTCGTGAAGGGGGTGCCGGTGGGCGACGAGCGGGGGCGGGCTGCGCAGGCGTGGGAGGTCGCGGTGAACCCGCTGGTGACCGAAGCGAGTCCGCGGCTGCTGTGGCAGCTTGAGGCCGAGGGCTGGGATTTGCTGGCCTTTGAGTGGGTGGATGGCCGGCACGCGGACTTGTCGCCGGGGTCGCTGGACGTGCCGCTGGTGGCTGTGGCCCTGGGTGCCGCTCAGGGTTTGGTGGCGCCGGCTGGCGTGCCGCAGCTGGTGGACCGTGACTTGGCCGACTTCGTCTCGGCGGAGGAGCTGGAGCTGCTCCTGGGGGATGCCCTGCTACATACGGACACGAACCCGCACAACCTCATCGTCGGGGATGAGGTTGCGTGGCTGGTGGATTGGGCGATGCCGGCCCGGGGGCCTGCATGGGTGGATGTGGCGCAGACGGCGGTGCGGCTGATGGAAGAGGACGGCCATGCCGGCGAGGCGCTCGGGTGGGCGGCCCGGTTCGAGTCGTGGCGGTCGGCGGACCGGGACGCGGTGGAGGCGTTCGTGGGGGCGACGTGCCGGGCGTGGGAGGCACGGGTGGGGGTGCGGGGGGCCCGGGCATCGAATACGCGGTTCGGGGCGTTGCTGAGGACGTGGTCGGTGTCGACGTGACGGTCAGTCCCTGGTTTCGTGCGATGTCTCGCTGTCCTCTTCCTGAGGCAGGAGATGCTGTAGACGTGGTGGAAGCAGCGTTGTCGGCCCGATTTGGGCTGCTTGCAGCTGCTCTTCTGTGAGGTCCCATGCGCCTGAGAGGTTTGCGGCGAACAGGCAGGTGCCATCGAGGGTGGCGCGGGTTAGGAAGGTTCCGGTCAGGTCAGCGCCAGCAAGGTTGGCGTCTGTGAGGTTGGTATCGACCAGTACGGCGTCCCTGAGAATGGCTCTGGGTAGGTACGCGTTGGTGAGGGTGGTGCCGCGCAAGGAGGCGCCTGCGAGGTCGGCCTTCCGCAGATTGCTCCCGGTCAAGTTCGCGTGGTCCAGGCAGGCGCGCCTGAGATCAGCGTTCGATAGTTCCACTCGCGGAAGGTTGAGCCGGGCGAGATGGGCTCGAAGACGTGTTTTGTGACTGGCCAGGATTTCCAGCGCCGCCTGCACGTCATCGTCTACCGGTCGGGGCAATGTGTAGCTTTGGATTCCTCGGTCCGTGGCGAACGGGAGCGTTTCGGTTGAAGCGGCCTCTGAGGCGCACGGAGCGCGGTGCCGGATGAATTGGTTGAGGATTATGGCTGCGTCGTATGCAAGTTCTGGCGCGTCCCGTGTAATTCGTTTGAGCGCCAGGATTCCGCCGATCCGGACGTAGTCATTTTGAGAGTCGAGGCGCTCGAGCGCTTTGGTGAAGCGGTCGGTGGCCTGGCCTCGCTGGGCAAGTCGGTAGGTCCGGGCGGTGTAGAGCAAGGCGATTGCTGCGCCGAGTGCAGCCATGTAAGCGACGATCGCGGTTCGTAGTCCGGTGACGAGCGCGGCCGATCCAGTGCCCTCACCAATCGTGCTGGTGTCGATGTACTTGTCGTCCAACAGGTATGGCCCTTTCCATACCAGCAACGGCAGGACGAGAAAGACGACAAAACCAGCCCCTGCTATCAGGGTGTGATTGGCGTAGCGCCGAAGGCGCTGGATGCGGTGTGTGGTCCGGCGACTCCCCATGACAAGGTACATAGCCTTCCGCCGCACTGTGGTTGCGTTTGCCTGGCGTCTCACCCCTGATCGCCGTTGCGAGGTGCTCCTGAATGTGCCCCGTAGTGCGCGCCGTCGGTACTCAGGTCGCGTGGTCGTCAGGGGTGAGTAGCACGAAGCATGATCGTTCCGTGGGACTGAGCAGTGCCCGGGAGATTGATCACCTCGGTGATCTCCGGGGGTTTCCTTGAGGAGAGGTGCATGATGCGCTTCGCTTTCCGTTTCACCGCCGCGGCTGTCACTGGCCTGTTCCTGGCCGGCCCTACCGCACTGCCGGTATCTGCTGCGTCGCCCGCGGCAGCTTGGGTACGATCCAGTACGACAGTCCGGGCAAGGACACGCGGTCCAACAGCAGCCTGAACGCGGAGTGGGTGACGGTCGTCAACAAGTCCGGCCGGCCGCTGGACCTGAACGGCTGGACGTTCGCCGACGCGGACCGGCACACGTACCGGTTCCACTTGAAGCGGGGCGCCGGCAAGTCGATGCGGGTCCACACAGGCTCGCGCCGGGACTCGACCAGCGACATGTACTGGGGCTCGCCGGCCTATGTGTGGAACAACGACCGGACACGGCGACGCTGCGGGGCGTGCGGGGCCGCGTGGTGGCGTCGAAGTCCTGGCGCTGAGACGCCCAGCAAGTCAACCGGCCGGCTGATCACTGCTGCTGCTTGCTGCGCCGCGTGGGGTGCCAGTGTTCAGTGATCCAATTGCAGCTGGTAGTCGATTTTCCGGGGTGGGTTCACCTCTAGCGGCCACTCGTTTGGCGGTGCCATCGTAGGGTTTGGGCGTCGTTGTCAGTGCGGCCTGCTTGACTGTCCGCGCGACCGATTGGGGAGTCCGCCATGTCAACCATGATTCGCACGACGCGCGAAGAGCGGGAAGCGCAGCGCCGGCGCCTGCTGAGGTCCGGATGGACTACGAGCAGCTGAGTGAGCAGGCTGCCACGTACAGTCTCAGCTCCGACGACCTGGATATTTGGCACACAATCAGGGGAATCGGCTACCTTCTCGAGGGTGACAGCTGACGAGGGCACCCTCGATGACAAGGCGACGCGGTTCGCTGACAAGCTCACAGCTCTAACTCGGGGAATCCTCGGTGAGGACTCCCCGTCGTTTTCAGCGCACAACATGGGGCAACGTATCCGTGTTGGGCCGCTAGCGGAGGGTTTACTTATTCGACGTATCCCGGTGCGGATCAATGGTGAGACGTGCATGAATTTACTTGTTGAGCACTTCTGTTGCTGGGACGGCGATGGTAGCACCCGACCTCAACCCGGTCGAGGGCATCTGGTCACTCCTGAGGCGCGGAACACTGGCGAACACCGCCTTCACCATCCCTGACCACCTCACCCGGACCCTCGGCACCGGATTACGCGCGGTCCAGTACCGCAGCCACCTCATCGACGGATGCCTCACCGAAACCGGACTCACTCGAACCAGCTCATAACCACAACGACACTGGCCTTTAAAGTTCAGTAGCTGAGGTATTGGATAACGACACGTGAGGTGAGGATGACGCGGTGCCGGATGACGGTGGTGCCAGCCATGGAGTGAGCCCCGGGTCGGCTTTCCGTGGGAGGGGACGCATTGAGTACAGCACTGCTGGCTGCGATAGCCGGTCTTATCGGCATCGCTTTGGGGAGGCTTTGGGACGTCCGGTCCGAGAGTTCGCGCTGGCGGCGGGACCAGAAAACGGCTAGTTACCAGCGTCTCGCCGAAGCGTTCATCTTGCTCTACGAGGACATACGTTCCATCGCCTTGGCAGAGTCAGGAACAGAGATATTCCTGGACGCGGTACAGCGGGGTCGATGCGACAAGACCTGGGATAACGCGCTCGTCGCGGTGTGGATTCATGGATCGGCGCCCGTTGTCTCTGCTGCATCCTCGATAGATCGGGCGGTAACTGAGCTCTTCTACGAGGCACAAGAACGCCTGTACTCCGTCGAAGACTGGAACCGGGCAAGGTTGTCATCGGCCGACGCCTTCGAGAGTTTCATCGCCGCCGCTCGCAAGGAGCTCGACCTCCCTCCTGTTCTGATCCGGATCTTTCCACATACGCCGAGTTGAGGGGTGGAACGTTCTAGGCGGTGTTCTCGGCGGCTCGGCAGTCCAGGGTGTCGGCTTCCCTGTCGAGGATCTTGGCATCTATCTCCGGTGACTGGTCGCCGTCATAGTCGCGGACGAGCGCGGCTATCACTCGAAACAGCCTGACCACTTGGTCGAGGGCTACGCAGGGCCAGGGCTTCGACGAAGTCGCCTGACGCCCGTTTCGTGACCATGTGAGTCCGAGGAGGGTGAATGGTCGACTGGCGTCGCGGGCTTTGCGCCGGAGGCCGGTGGCGATGCAGCTCTTCCCGGTGAGACGAAGGGCGCCGATGGCGAGGTCGCACCAGGTCGCCATAGCGTGGGGTGCGGAGCCGATTCGCAGCCGGGAGGCGTCCTCGGCGAACATCACGTCCCGGACGTGCAGGGCTTTGATCTTCCAGTGCCGGCGGACCAGCCGGGCGGGCTCGGCGGGTGTGGTCTGTTCCGCGGCGAGGCTGGTGATCGCGCGGGCGGTCTTGATGCTGACCTTGCCGGTCTTGCGGTCCACTCGGTGGCGCTTGAACTGGATAGCCTGGCGGGGGCCGAGGAAGTGCAGGTCGTTCACCGTGCATACCTTGATGTGGCGGATCTCGCCGCGGCCATGGCCGGTGTCGCAGGTGCGGCCCTGAAGGGATCTGCTTTCAAGGAAGGGATTCGAGCTGCTTGTGGAGCTTCTTCTGGTTACCTTCACGATCACGATGTAGTACGCGCCTCGGACGAGCAGGTAGCTGGCGCGCTCGCGCTGGGTGTGGTGTCACTGATCACGACCACGCTCGCCAGGCCGGAGAGATGGTCGCGGGCGACGAGCGGATGAAGCTTGCGGCCCTTGATCCTTGCTGCTGCGCGCAGGGTCTTGCCGCCGACCGCCACTGCAGGCAGGCGACGGTCGGCCCCAGCGCGCCAGCTGGCCAGCCAGGGCCCCGTCGCCCGGTCCAACGCGTCGTCGATGCGGCCAGGCAGGCGCGGCACCGTCGCCTCCGTCGGCAAGCACCGCATCGGGGGCAGCGGATCGTGCTGTATGCCAAGGCGCTCCAGGACGGACAGCGGGTGCGGACCCACACGGAGACACCGCCCCACGCCTGCGCTTTCACCTGCCACGTATGAAGGGGCTCCGCCTCCACCCCAACGTCCGGCTATCGCACCAGCATCCAGAAGGTGGCAGACCAGCGGATAGCGCGCATGAGCACCCAGCTCATCCGACTTACCCCATAACCACTGGTTAACGGACTCCGGGCACACCGGACCTCCAGGTGCAGACTGCAGCGCCACAACGACAGCCAAGATGTACCACCCGCCGCTGACACGCAGCCCACCCGTGATCACTGCAGATGTCACTCGGGAGCACTCAGGGGAAGCAACGATCGTGTTCAATGGGTGCTGTGACACCGTCCCTTCACGTCAAGGAAATGCAAAGCCACCGCAACACCGCAGGTCGCGAGTGGTGAGCTCCGCGCGAGCGGAGGTGAGCCGGCCGCATCGCCGGTCAATGCATAGGGGATAGCGTGCGCTCCAGGCGAGCGGAGGTGAACCGCTGTACCAGACCGTCCGCGCGATGCAGGAGGAGTGAGCTCCGTGCGAACGGAGGTGAGCCGCAGTCCGGGATCCGGCAGTGCTGCTCGATCCAGTGAGCTTCGCGCGAGCGGAGGTGAGCCACTGGGCGAGAGAGACGATGCTGGGTCGATGGGGTGGGCTCCCGCGAGCGGAGGTCAGCCGAGCAGGCCGATCACGAGGTGACCTGACGATCATGCGTGTCAGGGTGAAGATGCGAGGCTATCCCCGCGGGGAGGGGCAGGCGTGGGCGTTTCGCTTCTCTATGAGCCATGCGGGGGCCATCCCTGCTTGCGCGGAGCGGACATCGACTCTCATCGCAAGGGAAATTGACCGGCTGAGATGACGGCGGCCGCCTCAGCCGGTTGCCCTTCAGCTCGTGAGGGCGTACCCGAGCCCCTGGCAGGCCCATCCAGCGTTGGTCCAGCGGCGAGCGTCAAGGGTTCCGCGTGCGTCCACCAGGCAGTACTGGGCGGGCTTGGCGATGAGGCGTTCAGGGTCGGTGTCGGCGTACTGCGGCCAGTGGGTCAGGTGGAGCAGGACGTCAGCGCCGTAGAGGACCTGTTCGATGTCGTCGACGCATTCCAGCTCAGGGGCCTGGAGACGGACCCTGGGCAGGGCCTTGGGATCGTGGACCGCAACGGAGGCTCCGGCGGCGTGGAGGTCGGCGGCGACGGCGAGGGCGGGCGAGTCCCGTATGTCGTCGGTTTGGGGCTTGAAGGCGGCGCCCCACAGGGCGATCCGGCGTCCGGTGAGGTTGCCGTCGCATGCCTGGCGGGCCAAGGCGATGACGCGGCGCCGGCGCCGGATGTTGATGGCGTCGATGTGGTGCAGGAAGCCGATTTCGGGTACTCCGAGTTCCTTGCCCCGTGCGATGAGAGCGCGGATGTCCTTGGGGATGCAGGAGCCGCCGAACCCGAGGCCAGAGTCGAGCATCGCGCGGCCGATGCGGGGGTCGTGGGAGAGGGAGTCCGCGAGGGTGCGGATGTCGGCGCCGGATGCCTCGCACAGGGCCGCCATCGCGTTGATGAAGGAAACCTTCGTGGCGAGAAAGGCGTTGGCGGCCGACTTGGCCAGTTCCGCGGTTGCCAGGTCCGCGACGACCAGGGGCACTCCGGCCTCGGTCCACGGTGCCCAGATCTTCCGAAGGGTCTCCTCCGCCTGCCTCGCGTGCTTGGGGAGGCCAACGATGATCCGGGTGGGGCGGGCGGCATCTTCGAGTGAGGTGGATTCGCGCAGGAAGTCCGGTGACCACGCCACTGTCACGTGGGCGCCGTCGGGGGCGTGCTCGGCGGCGAGCCGGCCCATGCGTGCGGCGGTACCGACGGGGACGGAGGACTTGCCGACGATCAGGCAGCGTCCTGAGGCTTGGGAGGCGAGCGAGGTGACGGCGGACTCGATTGCTGAGAGGTCCGCGCCGAGTCCGCCGTCCTGTTGCGGGGTGGGCACGCACACGAAATGCACGTCCGCGAACGCGGCGGCCTCCTCGTAGGAACCGGAGAACTTCAGCCGACCCGCAGCGTAGTACTCGGCGATCGCTTCTTCGAGTCCTCGTTCGTCGAACGGGGCGAGGCCCTGGCTCAGACGTCCGAGAGCGGCGGGCGAGACCTCTACGCCGAGCACGTCGTGCCCGATCGCCGCGAGTGAGCAAGCGTAGGGGGCGCCGAGGCGCCCACAGCCGATCACGGTGACTTTCACGGGCTTGACCTCCGTCTTTGTGTGACTGTGCTGAATGGTGGTTGTGTGGCGGGCCACGACATCGCCGAGAGAAAGGCGCTTGCAGTGCGGATGACCGTCATTGGGTGCGGGCACCTGGGAGCTACCCACGCCGCCGCCATGGCCGAGATCGGACACGACGTCATCGGAGTCGATATCGACCCGGACAAGATCGACACACTCAACTCGGGCCGGGCCTGGTTCCGTGAGCCCGAACTCGATGACCTGCTTGCCCGGCACGTCGGCGGCCGGCTGCGGTTCACCACCGACATCCGGGCCGCCGCCGAGCACGGCGAGGTGCACTTCATCGGTGTGGGGACGCCGGACCTCCCCGACGGCAGGGGTTACGACCTCTCGCAGGTCTTCACCGCCGTCGAGGCGCTCGCCCCGCACCTGAGCGACCGATGCCTGATCGTCGGCAAGTCCACGGTGTCCGTCGGCACCACGGCGGCCGTCCGCGAGCTGGTGCACCGCCTGGCTCCGGCCGGTGAGGCCGTCGAGGTCGCCTGGTCGCCGGAGTTCCTGCGGGAGAGCCACGCAGTCGCCGACACCCTCCGGCCGGACCGGATCGTGGCCGGCGTCTCCTCCTCATGGGCGGAGAAGACCATCCGGGAAGCGTTCGCCCCGATCGTGGACAGCGGTTCTCCCCTGATCGTCACGGACCCGGAGACGTGCGAGCTCGTCAAGGGAGCCGCCAACGCCTACCTCGCCACTCGCATCTCGTTCATCAACGCTATGGCGAACCTGTGTGAGATCACCGGGGCGGACGCGGCCGTGGTCGCCCAGGCCATCGGCTACGACACCCGCATCGGGCACCGGGCCATGAGCCCCGGTCTCGGTTACGGCGGCGGCTGCCTGCCCAAGGACGTTCGGGCCTTCACCGCCCGTGCCGAAGAACTCGGCGTCGGTGACTCGTTCGTGTTCCTGAAGGGCGTAGACGCCATCAACCGTGACCGCAGGTCGCGTACAGTCGAGCGGGTCCGTGCGGTGGTCGGCGGAGACCTGGCGGGGAAGAAGGTCACTGTGTGGGGCGCGGCGTTCAAGCCGGGAACCGACGATGTCCGCGACTCCCCCGCCCTCGACGTCGCCGGCCGCCTGCACGAGGCCGGGGCCCTGGTGACGGTCTTCGACCCGATGGCGAACGCCAACGCCCGTGCCAGGTACCCAGAGCTGTCCTATGCGGGAAGCGCCATCGAGGCCGCCCGGGATGCGGCCGTGGTGCTGCTGGCCACCGAGTGGCCGCAGTTCGCCGACGCCGACCCCGAAGCCATCGGTCAGGCCGTGGCCAGCCGCATCCTGATCGACGCCCGTAGCAGCATCGACCGCGACCGGTGGGCGATGGCCGGATGGACCGTTCACCGCCTTGGTAAGGGCTGACCGGTGCCACATGTCCCGCGTCTGGCGGGCGCGGGACACCCCTGCTTCAGCCACGGCGGCCGGTGGTCAGTGCGGCCGTCGCCGTGTGCTCGAACCTGCCCGACGGCTCGGCCACGAGGAGCACTTCGCGTAACGCGTCCTCGAAGGCCCGCCGCTTGTCGCCGAGCACCACCGGTGAGGAGTACGCATAGGTCAGCTGGGCACCGATCAGTTCCTCCGTGCTGTACGACACCACGTGCTCGGCCCGCGTGACAGTGATCTGGCTGAAGGCCGAGCGCCGCAGCACGCTCTCGTGGTCACCCTCGGGCACCCGGTAGGCCTCCCGCGGGCCAGCGGCCGGATCGGCGCCGACGAAGCGGGCCCGCACCTGGCCGATGACCGTGTGCCACCACGGGCGCGGTGCGCCGGCGGCCTGGGAGCACAGCACGGCGGCGAAGCCTCCCGGCGCTGTCACTGCATCGAGCTGCCGCAGGACCAGCTCCCGGTCCATCCAGTGGAAGGCGTCGGCGGCCACCGCCCCGGAGATCCCACGTACTCCGGGAAGGGAGGCCACGTTCTCCGCAGTGGCCTGGCGCCAGTCGGTGCCGGACAGCCCGCGGTCCTTCTCTTCCGCACGGGCGGCGTCGAGCATCTCCGGGCTCGGGTCCACGGCGACGACGTCGATACCGCGCACGGCAAGGTCAAGGGAGACCAGGCCGGGGCCGCACCCAAGGTCGAGCACCCGGGGGGCCGCCGTGTGTTCGTGGGCCATGGACGCGATCAGGTCGAGCAGGACCGGCGAGTGCGGGCGTCGGTAGCGGGCGTACCAGGACGCCGTAGTGGAGAAGATCTCCGAGGGCCTTTGGTACGGGGTGGGGTGGGCGGTGGTTTCGGTCATGGGAAGTGCACCTCCGATGGTCGGTGGTGTGCTGTGCGACATGGGCATCGGCGAGTTGGCCGTCGCCTGGCCGGGGTGGTTACTCCTGCGTGAGGTCCGGAAGCGAGCTCCCGGATTGCAGGCGCAGAGCCTTGCCCGCGTGCTCCTGGCAGGCCGTCAGGCCCAGGCACGCGACGGTGGCGGCGATACCGAGGCCGTAGACCCAGGCCGCGACGGTTCCGACGAGATCGACGGGCTTGCGGAGCCGTCGACGAGGGCGGTGCTGTGCGTGGTGGCTCACAGGTGCGAGTCCTTCCAGGCATGCGTGATCGGCCCAACACAGAACGTGTGGCCTAGGCCGTAAGGATGCTCGACCTAGGCCACTCAATGCAAGACCAAGGAGTGACCTAGTACACTCAACTGACCTAGGCCACACCACACTTGGGAGCCGCGCCGTGAACAACGTTCCGGAATCCGCAGACCTGACCGAGGCCCAGCACCCCTACATGCGCCTCGCTGCCGAGTTCCGCCGCCGCATCCTCGACGGCGACCTCCCCGAAGGCACCAAGCTCCCCAACCACCGCACCCTCGCCACCGAACACGGCGTCGCCGTCGCCACCTTGCAAAAGGCGCTTGGACAGCTCCAGGTCGAGGGCTACATCCGCACCAGCCAGCGCGGCACCTACGTCGCCAACGCGCCCAAGGCCGGGGCCTCCGGTTACGACCGCATCACTCGCGTCCTGCGGACCGGCAGCGTCCTGGGCGACGGCGAGAGCGTCATCGTCACCGAAGCTTCCCTCGTCGTCCCGCCGCTGTACGTCGCCGACATATTCGACCTTGACGAAGGTGACCAGGTCGTACGCCGCCAGTGGCACACCGGCCGGGGCCAGCAGAGGCTGATGCTCGCGGTGACCTGGTACCCGGCCGAGTTCGCCGTCCTGGTACCCGAATTGCTCTCCACCGCAGCGGGCAAGGCCCCCGGCCTGCTGCCCCGCATCATCGAAGCCACCGGCCGGCGTCCCGCCGAAGGCCGCGACGACATGCACGCCCGGGATGCCGATGCCCGAGAAGCCGACTTCCTCAGCCTGAAGACCGGCACCCCGATACTTGCCGGAGCCCACCGCCTGTGGGACGACCAGGGAATCATCGAATACGGCGAATGGTGCCTGCCGTACCGCCACGTCATCGGCTACGAGTACCAGTTCGACGCCGCCCCCGATCAAAGGTGAGCGACCTCACGAGCACAGTGATGCACTGAAACCGGCACCAAGCCGGCCATGGACACGAGCCTCAAACGGACAGATAAGGAAACGGGTACACCGAGTGAAACTGGTGGACCGCCTGCGAATGGGCACCCCACGCGTCAACGCGGTCTGCCACGACCATCAGGATTCCGACAGCTTGATCAGGTACTCAAGCTCGTCCAGGCTCGCGACACCTACCTGAATCGGAGAGCCGCCCGGGCGGGACAACTCCGCACGGACGGGCCAGCCAGTCCAGGCCGAGAAGGTGGCATTCGCACTCGATGATGCGCACTGCCCGGTCCGTAGCCTGGTCTCCCCATGTCCCGAACGCTAACCCGAACATGAGCACGAGCAGGCGCTCCATCATCAACCGCCGCAGCTCGTCGTGCTCCGGTCGAGAGCGGCAACGCGTTCGGCGAGATCTTTGGACACGTCCTTGCAGGCGGCTCGCCTCCGCCTGCGCGAAATGGACTGAAGGCCGAGGCTGTAAAGCTCCATTCGCTCCGGATCATCTCCGCCTGCGCGGAGCGGACCCCGCCTCGGTCGCTCGTCACGTGCTCTGGCACGGCTCACCTCCGCCTGCGCGGAGCGGACATCAGCAGGATTCCACGCTCAAGCCCTGGAGTCTTCGGACCTTCAGAAGTGCGCGACCCCCGCTCGCCTTGCTAACTCAGCAAACGCCTGCGTCCTAAGCTTGGCCCAATTCTCCACGGCTGTCTCAGATGCCTGGTGAGTGTTGTCAGATGGTATCCCCGCGCGGGGCTCCTGTGCACCACGTGGTGCAGAGCTGCTGGGGCTGGCCATGCGCTGATGCCTCAAGGGCTTCTCAGCGCAGTCATGCGAAGCGCACGGCACTCGAGCGTCAGCAGGAGCGCGCCCGCGGCTGCCGACTGGGTGACGCAGCCGGCAAAACGCTACGACCTACCTCCGCCACTGCAGAGCGAGGTACTTTTGACGCCTTTTGTCTGATACGCACGAGAGGGACCTTCGCACGGGCGGAGCAGGCTCGGTCCGACTGTACCGGGCGCCACTGACAATTCATTCGAGTCCATGGGATCTGGTTGCGCGCTCTCGGATAGACACGCTTAGCTCGCCTCCTCGGACACATCGGCGTCCTACAACTTCCAAGCGTCAGCTACTTGTTGGCGTTAGCCATGGTGAGGGAGGGGGCACTTTGCCTGTATGGAATGCGGCCGACCAGCCGTGCCTCACGCTGGTCGTCCGCGAGGACGCGGACCCCGGGCAGCTGGGGGCGCTCCTACCGGGTGCCGCACCCGGCTCTCACCACGAGACCGGTCTGCGAGGCGCGCTCTTGGGCGCCCACCTGGCCTCTGACCTCGAGGTGCCGAATCCGGCCGTGGAGTCGATGCTCCGCCGGCTGCTGACAGCGCTCGCCATCCGGGTCGGCAGCCTCGATGTAGCGGAACAGCCTGCGTGGGAAGACCAGTTCGATGCTCTGCTTGCCGTCGGGCGGTTCGAGGCCGAGGCAGTCAACGCGTACTTCGACCGCTGGCTGCACCGATTCGACCTCTACGACGGTCGGCGTCCGTTCCTCCAGGATCCTCGGCTGGCCGAGGAGTGTTCCCGGCGGGCGGCGCCAGGGAAGCTGGTGATGCCCCGTCCGTCGGGTGCGAACCAGCCGTGGCTGGATCACACGCCGCAGGACGAGCCGGTTCCCTCGGCGGAGGCTCTCGGCTGGGTGCTGGCTTGGCGTGGGTATGGCCCGTCGGGCACGGGTGCGCAGCGGCAGCACGGTGGTGTGAACTCCAAGAACATGAAGGCCGCCCCGTTGCGGTCGCTGGTGTCTTTCCACCCGCTCGGGTCGAGTCTGTTCACGTCTCTGGTGCTGTCCTGCCCGCCTCCGACGGGGGCCGAGGACGTGGGTGGGGATCTAGCGCCTTGGGAGCGGGACGAGCTGGAGGATCCGCTGTTGCCTGCCCCGGTGAGGGGGCCTGTGTCGCTGCTGACCGGCAGGACGGCGCATCACGTACTGCTGGCGCCGGACGGCAATGGTGCGCAGGTGGTGGGCTGTTGGGTGGCGTGGGGCGGCCGTGCGGACCTGCCTGCGGCCCGGGATCCGTTTGTCATCGATCGTGTGAAGTCCGGCCCGGTGCGTGCGAGCTGGCGTCGTTCGCTGCTGCGGGATTTCGATGCGTTCATCCATGCCAAGGACCCTGCGGCAGCTGGCATCAAGGGCGTGATCCTTCCTGGCTGGCTGTCGGTGTACGCGGATCTGCCGCAGGAGGCTCTCGAGGCATTGTCGGGTGTGCGGGTCAGGGCACTGGGCTGTCACCAGGAGAAGCAGGACCGTAACGAGCACTGGTATGCCGCGACCACCCCTGCGAGCATTGCGCCCTATCTGCCGTCGGCGCATCCTCAGCGAGCGGCCCGCGTCGCGCAGATCCGGCTTGCCGCGGAGATGACGGCTGCGGACATGGCCCGGTCCCTGCGGGCGGCGTGGAAGGCGCTGTCTCCGGGCGAGAAGACCTGTCCGTGGGCAGACGAGGGCACTGCGCAGTTCTGGGATCGAGCGGAGTCCCTTTTCTGGGTGGCGATTGCCGACGACGACGCCCCTGCGCCGCGCTTCAAGGCGCTGGCGCTGGAGATCTACGACGTCGTCACCCGTCCGGCTGCGACCACTCCCGAGGGTCTGCTCCCGATCGCGCAGTTCCGCTCGGCGCTCGCTTACCCCCGTACCGGAAAGAAGAAGGCCGCATGACTGCCGAACCCCTGCCGGCAACGCCGGCCCCGGCCCCTGGGGCAGCGTCACCGGGCCCGCTGGAGCGTTACGAGAGGTTTCTGCGCATCGTCCGCAAGGCGTGTTCCGACCCGGGAGGCAGGGCCGCGCTGCGTCAGGGCCTGGCCGACGAACTGGCCTCGCCGTGGCAGCTCTACATGCATCTCCTGCCCGCAGGCGGGATCCCGGCCTACGCGGCGACCCGCGAGGCGGAGCGGCCCTACCTGCTCGTCGCGTGTCTGTACGCGGTCCGTGACGCCCCCAACCCGCGTACTGCCAAGACCAATCCGTCTCCCGCGCCGAAGCCGGCAGACGCCCGCAAAAATCTTGGCTGGTCCTACGCACGTGCCGCGGCCACCGGTGCCATGCGGCAGCAGAACGCCGCCGACGCCCTCTCCTACCTGGCGCAGCTCGATACCGAAGGGCTCTACCGCGATCTGCCCGGCGCGATTTCGCTACTGCGATCCCACTGCATTCCGGTGCAGTGGCCGGTGCTGCTGCGCGATCTGACCCGCTGGCCCATGTGGGCAGAGGACGTGCGCATCGAATGGGCCCGCGCTTTCCATACCCCCGCTCGTTCCAATGAGGAGAACACGAAGTGAGCAGCCCCATGTCCGGCAGCCTCTACGTCGACGTCCATCTGATCCAGTCCTACCCGTACTCGAATTTGAACCGCGACCGGCAGGGGGCCCCGAAGACCGCGAAGTACGGCGGCGTGATGCGTGCCCGGCAGTCCTCGCAGAACGGCAAGCGGCATACACGTCGCGCTGTGGAGAGGGCCACTGGCATCCGTGCGCTGCGCACCCGAGGTGTTCCCAAGGCTGTTGCCGAGCGCCTGGGCGATCGGGGGTGGGACAAGGAGGTCGCGCTGGCCGCCGGGCAGATGCTCATCCTGGCCGCGGGCGTCAAGGGGCTGGGGATTGCCGACAGCCAGGGCACCAATGCCCTGCTGTTTTTGCCTGAGAGCGCTCTGGACTCACTGGCGGAGCTGGCCGATGCCCATCGTGGTGAGATCACGCAGGCTGTGTACGACATCGAGGCGGAGGCGGCGAAGGCCGCGAAGAAGACCACGCGCAAGACTGCCGCCGCACAGGAGGAGCTGGGGGACGACGAGGAGGAACCAGCCCTCGGTGAGAACAGCCTGCTGGCCAAGTACGCCGCGAAGGTACTGCCCAAGGCCGCAGTCCTGGCTATCTTGCAGAGCAGGAACGCCTCCGTCGCCGCATTCGGCCGCATGCTTGCGAATGAGGCCGGCTCGACCGTCGACGGCGCCGTGCAGATGGCACATGGGCTCAGCACCCACGCTGCGACCACCCAGCTCGACTATTTCACCGCTGTCGATGACATCCTCGAGGACAAGGGGACGGAGACCGGCGCCGGGCACATGGGCGACAACCGCTACACCTCCGCCACCTTCTACCGCTACGCCTGCCTGAACGTCAACGAACTCATCGGCAACCTCGATGGTGACACCGACACGGCGCAGACAGTGACCGCTGAGTTCGTTCGGGCCTTCGTCAGCACGGTGCTGCCCGCGAAGTCCTCAGGAACCGCACCGTTCACGGTCCCTCACCTCGTCTATGTGGCCGTGCGGTCCGACCGTCCGGTCAGTCTGGTCGGCGCGTACGAGACGCCCGTTCCCGACAGCCCGGACGGCTATGTCCCGGCCTCGCTGACCAAGCTGGCCGAGCATGCTGCCGCTCACCACCGCTTCCTGGGCACCGATGGCCTGATCACCCATGCCCACAGTGGCCTCACCGACCAGGCCTTCGACGCGCTGGGCGACCGGCTCGAGGGCCTTGACGCCCTCATCGCGCGAGTGGTCAGCACGGTGGCCAAGGAGAACGTGTGAACGGGCTGCTCCTGCATCTCTCCGGCCCGCTGCAGTCCTGGGGCAGCGACGCCGACTTCGAAGTCCGCACCACGCACCGCTGGCCTACCCGCTCCGGCCTGACCGGCCTGCTCGCCTGCGCCCTGGGCCGCCCACGCGGCAGCGAGAACAGCGACCTGGCCGAACTGCGCTACACCATCCGCGTCGACCGGCCCGGTCAGCGCGAGATGGACTTCCACACCATCGGCGGCGGTTACCCCCGGCATCTCACCCCACCCACGGCAGAGGGAAAGTTCAAGAAGCTCGGTGAAGGCGCCATGCTCACCGAACGCTGGTACCTCACCGACGCCGCCTTCACCGTTGCTGTCACCGGTCACCCGGGCACCATCCACGTCGTCGGCACAGCCCTGCAGCGCCCAAAGTTCGGGCTCAGCCTGGGACGCCGCTCCTGCACCCCGGACACCCCCGTCCTGCTGCGCGCCGCCATTCCCGACGCGGTGGCAGAGCTCGACCGCCTGCCGCTGCATCGGATGCCCCGCCGCGGCACTCCGGAGCAGGTCACCTTCATTTACGACTCGGCGCCCGAGCCGGCAGCGCAGCCGGACACCGAAGTACGTGACCAGCCCGGTCCCCGTCGCACATCTACCCGCAGGCCCGTATGGCAACGGCAGCGCCTGCTGCCGTACGCGCTGGAAGCCGGCCGCGGCACTCAGTGGATCGACGCACTCACCGCATACCGAGAGGCATCAGCAGCGTGACCACCATCCCCGCCACCGGCACCCACAGCCTGCACCTTGCCCAGCTGCACCTGGAAGCCCGCAGCCACGCCGTCCACCAGGATTTGAAGGACGCCACCCGCCTGCACAACACCGTCCAGGCGCTCTTCCCCGACGCCCTCGGCGCCACCCCGCGCGCCGCCACGCACACGCTCTACCGGCTCGAGCGCGAGCAGGCCGGTGCCACCCTGCTCATCCAGTCCACGCTGCCCATCAACCGCAATGCCCTCCCTCATGGCTACGCCCGCCAGGTCGGCTACAGGGATCTCGGCCCTCTCCTGGGCTGGGTCAGGGCAGGCCAGCTCGTACGCTACCGCATCGACGCGAACCCACTCAAAAGCGTCTTCGTTCCGGGAAAACGCGGCAAACGCACTCCGGTATCCGGGGACGAAGCCATCGCGTGGTGGGAACGCCAGGCTGCCAAGGCCGGCCTGGCCAACCAGCTCGTCCTGGATCTGCCCCAGCCTCCCGTACGAGCCACCCGCGGTGACGCCAAGCCGATCCTGCTGCGGGCCATCCGCTTCGAGGGCGTCGCCACCATCACCGACGCCAACGCCCTGCACACCGCCATCACCGCAGGCATCGGCCAAGGACGCGCCTACGGCCTGGGCCTGCTGTCCATCGCCCCCTACCGCCCCTGACCGCACCACCATGCACCAACCGGGGCCCGAGTCATCACGCCTCGGGCCCTCCTCAGGTAAGGACCGCGAATGCTGCCACCTCCGCTCGACACCCGTCTATGGGGCAAGGAACGCGGCCTCGACTGTCCCTATCCGCTGGGCTGTCACGCCATCGACACAGCAATCATGGCCGCCGCCTTATGGGACCGCTACCTCACGCCCCGCCAACGCCACGTCATTGCCACGGGCTGGGGCATGAGCGAGACCGACGCCCGCCAGTTCCTCATCTGTCTCGCCGCCCTCCACGACCTGGGCAAAGTCACCCCCGGCTTCCAGGCTTGTGCTCCTGCGGCCGACCAGGTCACCGGACTCCCCGGATACGACCCCCCGCCCTCAACCGCCCGCTCCCCCAGCCACCAGCACGCCGCACACCTCACCCTGCCCGAACTCCTCAACCGCGTAGCGGGACTTCCCCTGACCGGCCGCCCCCTGTCCATGGCTGCCCACCAGATCGCACAGATCACCGGCGGACACCACGGCACCTACCCCCAGGCCCTCTCCCACCAGGGCAATGCGATCTCCTGCCCCCTGTCCGCAGCACCCGCTCTGGGGGACAAAGAGTGGGACACCCAACGTGAAAACCTCATCCACCTGATCCACCATCTCTTCGGCACCCCCCGCTATCCCACCCGACCAGCCACCGGGCCGGCCGCCGCCGTGACCACAGGCCTGATCGTCCTCGCAGACTGGCTCGCCTCCCAGCTTCCCTGGATCCGCGACCGCCAACGACGCTGGAACAAGGACCACACCGCAAGCTGGGAAGCCCACGTCCGCCGCGCCCGCCGCGCCGCACCCAAAACACTACGCGAAGCCCAACTCACCCCACCCGTCTGGCGCCGCCGCAAAAGCTTCCCCACCCTCTTCCCGCACTTGCGTGGCCACAAGCTCCACCCCGTCCAAGAAAGCCTCGCCACACGACTGCCCACGCTCGCCAGCGACGGCCCCGGGCTGCTGCTCATCACCGCACCACCCGGCGAAGGCAAGACCGAAGCCGCGCTCTACGGCGAACGCATCATGGGACCCGCCGCCGGCACAAAAGGCCTGGCATTCCTCCTACCGACCATGGCCACCACCGACGCCATGTGGACCCGCGTACGCGACCACACCCGCGCCAACTGCCACACCCCACCACCCGTCGCCCTGCTCCACGCCATGGCATGGCTCGACGCCACCTACACCCCCGACGACCTACACAGCGCCACCTGCGAGGCCGACACCGTCGCCGAATGGCTACGCGGACGCCACCGCGGCCTCCTCACCGGCATCGCCGTGGGCACCTGGGACCAAGCCGCCCTCGCCGTCCTCCCCCACCGCCACATCGCCATGCGCTGGCTCGGCCTTTCCGGCAAGACCGTCATCATCGACGAAGCCCACGCCTACGACGCCCACGGCCACGCCCTCACCCTGCGCCTCCTGCAATGGCTCGGTGCCCTCGGCGTCCCCGTCATCCTGCTCTCCGCCACCGTCACCGGCAACACCGCAGCAACCCTCGTCGACGCCTACCGACATGGCGCTGGCCACACCGACACCCCACCCATCACCCTCAGCTACCCCGGCTGGACCTACACCGACCACACCACCGGCACCATCACCACATCCGAGGCACTCGGCTCCCATCGGGCCCACACACTCACCGTCAACACCATCGACTGTGTCTCCACCCACAACCCCGCCAACCCCAAAGGCCGCGCCCGAGCACTCCTTGACCTCCTCGGCCCCCTCCAAGAGACATCCACTGGCAGCGCACTGATCGTCTGCAACACCGTCGCCGACGCCCAGGCCACCAAAGACCTCCTCACCGCCGCCTGGAGCACCATCGACCGACCACCACTGGTCCGGCTCCTGCACGCCCGCATGCCTGCCCGCCAACGAGCCGCCGTCGCCCGCCGCATCCAACGCTGGACCGACCGCGGCAGCAAACGGCCCGCCCGCCCATTCGTCCTGATCAGCACCCAGGTCGCCGAACAATCCCTCGACATCGACGTCGACCTCGTCATCAGCGACCTGGCCCCGCTCGCCCTCCTCCTCCAACGCGCCGGCCGAGGCCACCGACACCCTCGCACCGACCGCCCCGCCTGGGCACCCACGGGCAAACCGCGCCTCGCCGTCCTTGTCCCCACAGGCCAGCTCCCGCCCCGTCACTGGGGCGAGGTCTACCCAGCCTCGATCCTGCGCCGTACCCGAGACCTCCTGAGCACTCTGAACAGCGAAGACGTCGATAAGAAGATTAAGATCCCCGACGACATCCAGGAACTCGTCGACCAGGTCTACGGCCCGGAATTCGCCGGAGACGACGACATCGGCCGCATTGCCGAGGACACGCAACGCGCAGCCACCGCCAACCTCTACGTGATCCCCCCGCCAGGCTCGGTCCGTGACCTCCACCCGCTGACCAACACCGACGAAAACCCCGAAAAGATCGCCACCCGACTGGGTGCCGACAGCATCCGCATCCTGCCCACCTACCTCACCCCCGACGGCCGGCAATGGCTGCACCCCACCCACCACACCGACCTCACAGCCGTGCCCCGGCAAGTCGACCCCGGAGACCGGCGGGTCATCAGAAGGTTGATGAACGCCACCATCCCCATCAACAGCGAGTGGCTCGCCAGCCGCAACCCCGCAACCGCCCCACCAGCCAAGTGGTCGGATGTTCCCGGCCTCCGCGACCTCGTACTCCTCCCTCACCCGGTCAACCGAACCACCATCAGCGCGTACCGACTGGGGAAGAGACGCCTCATCCTTGACCGGGAGAACGGTCTCGTGCGCTATTGACCCCTGATTTCGCTGAGGTGCCTGCCGATCAGGATGCCGCGCGCGTGCGGAGGTAAGTCGTCGTTCTGCTCGTCGGCCAGCTTGACAGCCGAGTGCACTCCGCGCGAGCGGAGGTTAGCTACCGACGATGGAGCCGTCGGGCATCAGGTCCAGGTGAGCGGTCAAGCCCCCTACCACGACAACGACACTTCGTGATGGCCCCGTCTCCGGTAGTGGCTGATGCAGGCTCTCGCGCTGCTTCTCCGCCAGCAGATCGACCACTTCTCCGCCTGTTGTGGGGATGACTTCGGTGTTTGCACGATGTGGTTCTTCCGGGCTTCGTTCACCGTGAAGGGAAGGAGACCTGGTCTCTCGTCGTGTGCGGATCCCCCTTTTTGGAAGCACGTCGGAGAACCACGAGGAAAGCAGCGGCGGTCATGGACAGGGTGATGTGCCGGGGCCATGCTTCGTAGCCGCGGACTTGGTAGTGGTCCAGCCGAGGAGCTGGCGGCTCTGATCGCACAGGTGCGCGCTCATTACGACCGGCTGGTGGCGGCGCGAGCGGAGTTCGGCTCGGGGCTGATGCCGCCTGGCCGGGCGGCTGGGTACCGTCCGGCCAGCTTGGGCTAGTTGAGGATCCAAGTTATGGACGCGATGGCCAGGATGCCGAGAAGCCAGAAGGAACAGCCCTGCTTAGGGTTGCTGCCGCGGACCCAGCCGCCTCGGCGTCTCACGCCGGTCTTCGTCACGGTGCCTTTTCGCCAGTGCTTGGCCATCCCGCCCCCTATTGAATCGGTTGCTTCCAGCTTGGTGAAGCTTGCCTGTTCGCGGGTGTCGTTGGTCAGGGGTTCGTTGGCCGTTTGTGCTGGTGGCCGTAGGTGCGGGTGGGCCGTCTATCAGCCCGCGGGGTGCCGCTGAGCCCGGCCGTGTACACGACGACTGGCTGGTGGCGTGGCCTTGTCAAAGGTTTCCCGGTCTCGTCCGGGTCCGGGATGGTTGCGACGCGTGGGAGGGTGGATCGCGATAGCTGAGTGTGACCACGGCTGGACGCAATGGAGTGGTAACAGGAGCTAACACAAATCCCGCCAGCTCCAGAGCCTTTGCTGTTCTGGTCGCATGCACGCCCGTTCGGTGAGGTAAACCCGGACAAACTCGCCGCGTTAACCATGCCAGGTCCCCGGGCACCGGCGGACACTGATGACCAGCAGCCGACCGAGGGTACGTGAGCTCGCATGGCGGAGCGGGACGTCCTGCACGAGGTACTGGCGCAGATCTCCCGGCTCCCAGCTCGGTGGTCAACTACTACGGGAAGACCTGCGCGGACTGCGAACGCGAACTCGCCCAGCGTGGCGAGATGGTCACTGAACGCTGCGGCGGCGCGTACCGGCAACCACGATGGTCGGCATCTGGCGGGCACGGCTGGCGACGAGGTGGACCGCGGTCATCATGGGCAGCTGGCTCGCTGGTCGCCTGGGTATGGCGTTACGGTTTAAGGAGAGTCTCCGATATCGGTTCAGGAGGCCGGGATGTTGGATAAGGCGCTGCTGGCGCTGGCTTCGGCTGGCGGCCAAGCGGTAGTAGCAGCTGCGGGCACAGATGCGTGGAACGGCTTCCGGCACGCGATCGCGCGCTGGTTTCGGGCGGGGCGATGCCCAGCGAGAGCAGGCGGAACTGGAGTGTCTGGACCGGACGGCCACCGCTCTCCAGGCCGCCGAACCGGATCAGAGGGAACAGACCCACATCCGCCAGGAGTCATCGTGGCAGACCCATATCCAGGGGATGCTGGAGAACCTGCACGAGGCGGAGCGGCAGCTGGCCGCCGATGAGCTACGGGCCCTGCTGACACCGTACATCCCGCAGGGCGGTGTGACGGCCGGGCCGCGCGGCGTCTCCATCGGCGGCAACATGAGTATCCGCGCCGGGCCCGACTCGTTCGCCGCCGGGGTTGTCCAAGGGGATGTGCATCTCGGCCCCCCTCCGGAGCCGGATCCGCCGCCGGGCTGAACGGACCGGCTACTACCAGCCCGTCCCCCGAATCAACACCCGGATTCACGGGCGTACCGGCCAGTATCAACGCCTACGCCGACGGGTCCGGCATCGCCTTCGGCGTCGTCGACAAAGTCGTCTTGCCGCCGCGCCCTGCGGTCAGGTGGCCGCATCAGGTCGGTGTGCTACCCCGGCCCTCTGACTGCTTCCAGGACCGGGGTACTATCCACCAGCTGGACCAGGCGATCGCTGAGGGCGGCAGCGTAGTGCTGGTTGGCATGGGCGGTGTCGGTAAAACTCAACTCGCCGCCTACCAAGCCCGCAGCCTGCTGCAAAGCGGGCAGCTCGACCTCCTCGTATGGATCACTGCCGCCACCCGGGCAGCCGTCATCTCCGGCTACGCCCAGGCCGCAGTCGAAGTACTCGGCGCCGACCCCACCGCCCCCGAGACCGATGCGCAAGCCTTCCTGGCCTGGCTGGAGCCCAAACCCTCCACCGACCAGCGCCGCTGGCTGGTCGTCCTCGACGACCTCAACGACCCCGCCGACCTGCGCGACCTGTGGCCCCCCACCAGCCCCCACGGCCATACCCTGGTCACCACCCGCCGTCGCGACGCCGCCCTCACCGGAGGCGGTCGCCGCCTGGTGACCGTCGGCCTGTTCACCGCCGACGAGGCTGTCACCTATCTGGCCACCGCCCTGGCCGCACATGGCCACCCCGAGCCCGCCGACCGGCTCGCCACCCTTGCCGACGACCTCGGGTACCTGCCCCTGGCACTGTCTGGGGCCGCCGCCTACCTCATCGACGCCGACCTTGACTGCGCCACCTACCGGAACCAGCTGGCCAACCGCGAGAGCACGCTCACTGCCGCGCTGCCCGAAGCCACTGGGCTCCCCGACGACCAGCCGACCACCCTCGCCGCCGCTTGGTCCCTGTCCCTGCAGCGTGCCGACCAGCTACGCCCGGCGGGACTGGCCCGGCCAATGCTTCAGCTTGCCGCCATGCTCGACCCCAACGGCATCCCCGCCCCGGTTTTGGAAAGCCCACCAGTCCTGGCCCATCTCGCCCAGTACCGCACCACTGCGGCATCGGGACAGGCACACGCCGGCCCTGTGGCGTCCGCAGATGCCAGAGGGGCGCTTCGGGCGCTGCATCGCCTGAGCTTGGTCGATCACACCCCCGATACCCCTCACGAGGCGGTACGCATTCACCAGGTCCTCCAACGTACCGTCCGCGACACCTCCGCCCCCCAGGAATACGCCCCGGCTGCCCGGGTCGCCGCCGACGCCCTTGTCGTCACCTGGCCCGATGTGGAGCGCGACACCGCCCTCGCCCAGGCCCTGCGCGCCAACGCCGACGCCCTCACCCACCACGCCGAAGACACCTTGTACCAGGCCGACGCCGCCCACCCGGTTCTCTTCCGCACTGGCACAAGCCTCGGCGAGGCCGGCCAGGTCAAAGCTGCCATCGCTCACTTCCGACATCTGGTCAGCGCTGCCCAGCACCATCTGGGGCCGGACCACCCCGACACTCTTGCCACCTGCGCTGGTCTCGCACGGTGGCGTGGGGAAGCGGGAGACGCAGCTGGCGCCGCGGCCGCCTACGAGCAGCTGCTGGCCGACCGGAAGCGGGTTTTGGGCGCTTTCCACCCCGATACCCTCACCACCCGCAACGACCTTGCTCACTGGCGAGGCACGGCCGGGGACGCGGCCGGTGCAGTCGCGGCCTACCAGTGGCTGCTTGCCGACCGGGAGCGGGTGCTGGGGCCGGATCATCCTGACACCCTCACCGCCAGAAGAAATCTCGCTCGCTGGCGTGGGGAGGCGGGGGATGCGAGCGGTGCTGCAGCCGCCTTCGAGCAACTCCTCACCGAGCACGAGCGTGTTTTGGGTGCCGATCATCCCGCCACACTCACCGCCCGGAACAACCTCGCTCACTGGCGTGGGGAGGCGGGGGATGCGAGCGGCGCCGCAGCCGCCTTCGAGCAACTCCTCACCGAGCACGAGCGTGTTTTGGGTGCCGATCATCCCGCCACACTCACCGCCCGGAACAACCTCGCTCACTG